>JANPOW010000357.1:0-12261 GCA_031428185.1 Betaproteobacteria bacterium
TAGCGAGAAACGGCCCCAGCGAGGACAGTTTTTGCCGGATTTGCAGGCCCATAGTTCAACTATGGGACAAAAAGCCGGTAAAAAATGGACCGCTGAGGCCGTTTCGCAGCCGACGTTCCCCAAGCCCGACAGGCTCCTAGAGGGCGCGGCCCATGATCGGCGGCACCGCGATGGCGCCGGCATACATCACCAGCACATGCTGCAGGCCCAGTGCCACCCGTCGGCCAGCCGGTCGTTTTTCGTCCACCGGGTGGACTGACGTTGTGCGCATGCGGGGGCTCCTCAGGGGTGTGCTTGGATGGCTGGCGGTCCATCGCGCCGGCCTGGCTGCTGCGGGCTGATGTGCGGGCTGATGTGCGGGGCGATGTGCGGGGCGATGTGCAGCGTGATGGACCGCAAAAATGGTATGCACACCCAAGCAAACCGACCCATCCGTTTTAACCCGCTGCGCCGCCAACAGCGGCGCTACGGTTGGCAGTGGCTGGCCGCTCAAGACCCGCGATAGGTGGAATAGGCCCAGGGCGACACCAGCAGCGGCACGTGGTAGTGGCCGGCCGCGTCGGCAATGCCGAAATCCAGTTGCACCACATCGATGAAGGCCGGCTCGGGCAACACCACGCCGCGCGCGCGAAAGTACCGCGCCACCAAGAACACCAGGCGGTAACGCCCCACCGCCATGGCCTGCGCGTCCAGCAGCGCACCACCGGCGTTGCGGCCATCGGCATTGAGCACCAGGGTGGCCAGCGTGGTGACTTGCTCGCCATCCAGGCGCTGCAGGGTGACCTGCATGCCGGCCGCCGGGCAGCCGTTCATGGTGTCCAGAACATGGGTGCTGAGATGGCCCACTGGGGTACTTTCAGGGTGTGTGAGATGCCGGTCCACCAGGCCGGCGGCTGCACTGCCGCCAGCGGCCGGCGCCACTTGTGGTGTGGCGCAAAGTGTATACACTTGGTCTGGCAAGCTCAACCAAAATCAACTGCATCCAGTGGCAAGCCCCCGCTCCCTGCTCAAGGTGGTCCCGCCACCAGCGCCCGGCCGGCCGGCGCCCGCCGGCGCCACCGACCGCATCGTTGACGCCATCACATCGGCCATTGTTGAGCGGCGCCTGATGCCCGGCACCAAACTGTCTGAGCAAAAGCTGGCCGATATTTTTGAGGTCTCGCGCACCCTGGTCCGGCAGGCGCTCAACCAGCTCAGCCGCGATCGCCTGGTGACGCTGGCGCCCGCGCGTGGTGCGTTTGTGGCCACGCCCGGCGTGGACGAAGCACGCCAGGTGTTTGAGGTGCGCGGCATGCTGGAAGGCGCGTTGACCAAGCAGCTGTGCGCCCGCATCACCGACCGGCAGATTGCCGAGTTGCGGCTGCACCTGCGTGACGAAACCACCGCCGTGGCGCGCACCGATGTGGCCGGCCGCACCCGGCTGCTGGCCGACTTCCATGTGGTGCTGGCGCGCATGCTGGGCAATCAGGTGCTGGCGCAATTGCTGGCTGACCTGCTCAGCCGTTCGGCGCTGATCGCGCTGATGTACCAGTCCTCGCACTCGGCCGAACATTCATTGGCCGAGCATGTGCTGATCGTCAACGCGCTGGAGCAGCGCGACGCGCGGCTGGCGGCCAAGCTGATGGACCAGCACCTGTCAGCAGTGGAGAAAAACCTCAGACTCGATCCCCACACGGTAGATCTTTCGGCCGCGCTGCGGCCCCAGGTTTGACCTGCCATGCCAAAAACCCCCCCATCGACCAGCCCAGCCAACGCCCCGCCGATCACCCCGATCACCCCGATCACCCGCTACCCACGCGACCTGCGTGGTCACGGTCGCCACCCGCCCGCGGCGCAGTGGCCCGGCAATGCCCGGGTTGCCGTGCAGTTTGTGCTCAACTTTGAAGAAGGTAGTGAAAACGCCGTGCTGCACGGCGATGCTGGCAGTGAGCAGTTTTTGTCGGAGCTGTTCAACCCCCCCGCCTACCCGGCGCGCCATCTCAGCATGGAGAGCATTTATGCGTACGGCGCACGGGTGGGCGTGTGGCGCATCCTGCGCGAGTTTGAGCGCCGCAACCTGCCGCTCACCGTGTTTGGCGTGGGCATGGCGCTGCAGCGCTGCCCCGAGGTGACCGCCGCCTTCCAATCCCTGGGCCACGAGATCGCCTGCCACGGCTGGCGCTGGATCAACTACCAGCAGGTCGACGAAGCCACCGAGCGTGCCCACATGGCGCTGGCCATGGCCCGCATCCAGGCCTTGACGGGTGAGCGCCCGCTGGGTTGGTACACCGGCCGTGACAGCCCCAACACCCGGCGCCTGGTGGCTGACTTTGGCGGCTTTGCCTACGACAGTGACTACTACGGCGACGACCTGCCCTTCTGGCTGCAGGTGCGCACCAGCCAGGGCGCGCTGGCGCCGCATCTGGTGGTGCCCTACACGCTGGACGCCAACGACATGCGCTTTGCATTGCCGCAGGGCTATTCACACGCTGACGAGTTTTTTGCCTACCTGCGTGATGCCTTTGATGTGCACTACACCGAAGGCGCTGAGCACCCCACCATGATGAGCATTGGCATGCACTGCAGAATCCTGGGCCGGCCGGGCCGCCTGCGTTCACTGCAGCGCTTTCTCGACCATGTGCAGGCCCATGACCGGGTGTGGGTGACACGCCGCATCGACATCGCACGGCACTGGGCGGCCACCCACCCGTTTGATGCCACCACCGCCTTCCTGTGGGAGTGAAACCATGGCACTGACGCTGCCCCAGATCAACACCGCCCCGCTGGCGCAATGTGTGGCGCTGCTGGACGGCATCTACGAACACTCACCGTGGATCGCTGAGCGTGCCGCTGCGCAGCGCCCGTTTACCAGCCTGGTGCAGTTAAAGCTGGCGCTGGTGCAAGTGGTGCGCAGCGCCGGCCAGGCGGCCCAGGTGGCGCTGATCCGCGCCCACCCCGAGTTGGCCGGCAAAGCCATGCTGGACAAGCGCCTGACCGCTGAATCCAGCCACGAGCAGGGCAAGGCCGGCCTGACCGATTGCGCAGCCGGTGAGCTGGCCTTGATCCACCAACTCAATGCCGCTTACGGCGCCAAGTTCGGCTTCCCGTTCATCCTGGCCGTGCGTGGCCCACGCGGGCTGGGCCTGGGCAAGGCCGAGATCATCACCACCTTCCAGCGCCGCCTCGGCAACCACCCGGACTTTGAGCTGGCCGAGTGCCTGCGCAACATCCACCGCATTGCCGAGATCCGGTTGAACGACACATTTGGTTGTGTGCCCGAGCATGGCAACCAGGTGTGGGACTGGGCCGAGCGGCTGGCCGAGCACAGCGACCCCGGCTATGCCGAGCGTGGTGAGCTGACTGTCACCTACCTCAGCGATGCGCACCGCGCCTGCGCCCGGCGGCTGGCGCACTGGATGAAGGCCGACTGCGGCTTTGACGACACACAGATCGATGCGGTGGGCAATGTGGTGGGCACCTACCACGGCACTGACCCTGCGGCCAAACGCCTGCTGACGGGCAGCCACTACGACACGGTGCGCAACGGCGGCAAGTACGACGGCCGGCTGGGCATCCTGGCGCCCATGGCCTGTGTGCGTGCACTGCACCAGCAAGGCCGCCGCCTGCCCTTTGGCATCGAGGTGGTGGGCTTTGCCGAGGAGGAAGGGCAGCGCTACAAGGCGGTGTTTCTGGGCTCAGGCGCGCTCACCGGCCACTTCGACATGGCCTGGCTGGCGCAGCAGGACGCCGACGGCATCTCGATGCGCGCCGCGCTGGCCCATGCCGGCCTGTGTGTGGATGACATCGCCAAACTGCAGCGCGACGCGGCCAACTACCTCGGCTTTGTGGAGGTCCACATCGAGCAGGGGCCGGTGCTCAATGCGCTGGATTTGCCGCTGGGCATCGTCACCTCGATCAACGGCAGCGTGCGTTATGTGGGTCAGATCGTCGGCTTGGCCAGCCATGCCGGCACCACGCCGATGGGCCAGCGCCGCGACGCCGCCACCGCCGCTGCCGAGCTGGCGTTGTATGTCGAGCGGCGCGCTGCAGCCCAACCCCATCTGGTGGCCACGGTGGGCCTGCTGGAGGTGCCCAACGGGTCCATCAACGTGGTGCCCGGCCGCTGCAAGTTCAGCCTGGACATCCGCGCCACCACCAATGCGGTGCGCGACGCCTGTGCCAACGATGTGCTGGCCGAGCTGCAGCACATCTGCACGCGGCGCGGCCTGCACTTTGCGCTGGAAGAAACCGTGCGTGCGGCGGCCGCGCCGTCCGCCCCGGCCTGGCAGGCGCGCTGGGAGCAGGCGGTGCAGCAACTGGGCCTGCCGCTGCACCGCATGCCCAGCGGCGCCGGCCATGACGCAATGAAACTGCATGAAGTCATGCCCCAGGCCATGCTGTTTGTGCGCGGCCTGAATGCCGGCATCAGCCACAACCCGCTCGAATCCATCACCAACGACGACGCCGAGCTGTGTGTGCGGGCGCTGCAAAACCTGCTCGATCAACTGGCCGCGGACCACCCATGAACACCAGCCTGAGCACCGCACTGAGCACCGCACTGGACCACTGGATCGACCAGCACTTTGATGACGAAGTGCGGTTTTTACAGGCGCTGGTGGCGGTGCCCACCGACACGCCGCCCGGCAACAACAGCCCCCACGCCCAGCGCACTGCCGCGCTGCTGCAGGCGTTTGGCTACCAGGCCGAGTGCCACAGCGTGCCCGCGGCAGACGTGCAGGCCGCCGGCCTGCAGAGCATCACCAACCTGGTGGTCAGGCGGCCCTACGGCGCCGGCCGCACCATCGGCCTGAACGCCCACGGCGACGTGGTGCCACCCGGCGAGGGCTGGACACATGACCCCTACGGCGGCGCCGTGGTGGACGGCAAGCTGTATGGCCGCGCGGCGGCAGTGAGCAAATGTGATTTCGCCACCTTCACCTTTGCCACCCGCGCGCTCGAATCGCTGCAGCTGCCGCTCAAAGGCGCAGTGGAGCTGTACTTCACCTACGACGAAGAGTATGGCGGCGAGCTGGGGCCGGGCTGGCTGTTGCGCCAGGGCCTCATCAAACCCGACCTGCTGATTGCCGCCGGCTTCAGCTACCAGGTGGTGACCAGCCACAACGGTTGCCTGCAGATGGAAGTGACCGTGCACGGCAAGATGGGCCATGCCGCCGTGCCGGAGACGGGTGTTGACGCGCTGCAGGCCGCCACCAAGATCCTGAACGCGCTGTACCAGCAGAACACGCTCTACAAGCAGGTGACCAGTCAGGTCAAGGGCATCAGCCACCCGTACCTGAATGTGGGGCTGATTGCCGGTGGCACCCATACCAACGTGGTGCCCGGCAAGGTGGTGCTCAAGCTGGACCGCCGCATGATCCCGGAAGAAAACCCGGCCGAGGTGGAAGCCACGCTCAGGCGCGTGATTGCTGAGGCGGTGGCCGATTCGGCCGGCATCACGGTGCAGGTGAAGCGGCTGCTGCTGGCCAACGCGCTCAAGCCGCTGCCCGGTAACAAACCGCTGGTGGACGCCTTGTGCAGCCATGCCAGCGCGGTGTTTGGTGCGCCGATCGGGGCCTCCGGCACCCCGCTCTACACCGATGCGCGGCTGTTTTGTGAGCACGGCATCCCGGCGGTGCTGTATGGCTGCGGCCCGCGCACGGTGCTGGAGAGCAACGCCAAACGTGCCGATGAGCACATCGATCTGCAAGACTTGCGGCGCGCCACCAAGGTGGTGGCACGGGCGCTGGCCGAGCTGTTGACCTGAGCGCTGGAGACCCGCTGCGCCAACAGCAGACGCGGCGGGGTCAGCGCGGCGGGGTCAGCGCGGCGGTGGCAAGCGCCGGTGGCCGTCGCCCACCCAGCTTTGCATCAGCGTGTAGGCCACCGCCAGCACCACCGGGCCGACAAATATGCCCACCAGGCCAAAGGCCAGCAGGCCGCCGATGACGCCGGCAAAAATCAGCAGCAGCGGCAGGTCAGCACCCAGGCGGATCAACATCGGCCGCAGCACGTTGTCCAGCGTGCCCACCACCAGCGTGACCACCACCAAAAAAGTGCCCCAGCCGGTCTCGCCGCTCCAGTACAGCCAGACGAGGGCCGGCACCAGCACGATGACCGGGCCGATCTGGGCCAGGCAGGCGACAAAGATCACCACCGTCAGCAGGCCGGCGTAGGGCACACCCGCCACCGCCAGGCCCACCCCGGCCAGCACCGACTGCACTACCGCCGTCACGCCCACACCCAGCGCCACACCGCGGATGGCCTGGGCCGCCAGCACCACCACCGCCTCACCCTGCTCGCCCCCCAGGCGGTGGCCCAGGCGGCGCATGGTCTGGGCTGCCAGTTCACCCCGGGCGTACATCAAGGCAGCAATGGCCACGATCAACAGCACCTGCAGGCCCAGCAGGCCCAGGCTGCCCACCTCGGCCACCACCCAGCGGGCGGCCTGGCCGGCATAGGGCTGCACCTTGGCCCACAGGCCGTCGGTGCCGGCGGCGGCCAGCTCTGTCCACAGCGTGGCGATCTTGCCGCCCACCACCGGCAGGCCGGCCAGCCAGTCGGGCGCGGTAGGCATGCGCAAGCCGGAGAGTTGTTTGACCAGTTGCACCAACTCGTCGGCGTTGAGCACCAGGGTCAGCACGGTCAGCGTCAGCGGCACCACAAACAGCAGCAGCAGCAGCAGTGTCATCACCGCCACCGCCAGACTGCGGCGCTGCCACAGCCTGGCCTGCAGGCCCAGCAGCAGCGGCCAGGTGGCCACCACGATGGTGGTGGCCCAGATGGCCGGGCCGATGAAGGGCCGCAAAACCCAGAACGCCGCCGCAATCAGGCCACCGATGAACAGCACGCCCAGAGTGGTGCGGGCCAGATCAGGGCGGTTGGGGTTGGGGTTGGGCGTGGCCATGGCGGGCGATTATGGTGGCCGGCCTGGTGGGCGCATGGCCGGCGCTGCCGGGCTGGGGCTGGGGCTGCCGGGCTGCCGCAGCCCAGGCTGGCTAGACCGGCTGGCCCGCCGCCACGCTGGCCAGGCAGGCCAGGCACAAGCAGCGGCTGTAGCGCACCCGCAAGGCTTGCAGTTGCGCCGCGCTGGGTTGCAGGCCGGTGCAGGCGCAGGGCGTGCTGTCTTGCACCCCGCAGTGAAATGCAGCGCCGCAGCGTGGGCAGTGGTCGCTGCCGGGCTTGCTGCCGGGCTGGGCTGCAGCGGGCTGGCCGTCAGCCACCCTGCTGCCGTCGGTATCGCGCATGTCTATCGCGCATGTCTATCGCTCATGTAAACAGGCCTTTGTGCTGCTCGCGCAGCAGGTTTTTTTGCACCTTGCCCATCGCGTTGCGTGGCAGGTCAGCCACCACAAACACCTGCTTGGGCACTTTGAAATTGGCGATGCGGCCTTTCAGGTGGGCCACCATCGCGCCCACATCCAGTGCGCTGCCGGGCTGGGCCACCACCACGGCCACCACGGCCTCGCCAAAGTCAGCGTGCGGCACGCCCACCACGGCCGATTCAGCCACACCGGGCAGGCTGTTGAGCACATCCTCGATCTCGGCCGGGTAGACGTTGTAGCCGCCGCTGATGATCAAGTCCTTGCTGCGGCCGACGATGCTGACATAAGCGTCTGCCGCCACCTTGCCCACGTCGCCGGTCTTGAACCAGCCGTCGGCGGTGAACTCGTCGAGCGTTTTTTTCGGCATCCTCCAGTAGCCGGCAAACACGTTCGGGCCACGCACCTGGATGTGGCCGATCTCACCCGACCCCAGCAGTGCCTCGTTGTCATCCACCACGCGCAGCCCCACGCCGGGCAGGGCCGGGCCCACGGTGCCACGCTGGCGGGCGCCGTCCGCCGGGCGGCAGGGGTTGCTGGTCAGCATGGCGGTTTCGCTCATGCCGTAGCGCTCGAGCAGGGTGTGGCCGGTGCGCTCGATCCAGGCATCAAAAGTGTCCACCAGCAAGGGCGCTGAGCCACTGATGAAGACACGCATGTTGCGGCAGGCGTGCTTGTCCAGCCCCGGCTCGGCCAACAAACGCACATACAGCGTGGGCACCCCCATGAACACCGTGGCCTGCGGCAGACGCTGCAGCACCGCACGGGCGTCAAACTTGTTGAACCAGATCATGGTGCTGGCGTTCAGCAGCGCGCCGTGGCTGGCCACAAACAGCCCGTGCACATGAAAGATGGGCAGCGCGTGGATCAGCACGTCGCCGGGCTGCCAATCCCAGTAGGCCTTGAGCGTTTGCGCGTTGGACGCCAGGTTGCCGTGGCTCAGCATCGCGCCCTTGCTGCGCCCGGTGGTGCCGCTGGTGTAGAGGATGGCGGCCAGCGCATCGGGCGCATTGACGGCCGCTGTGTGCTGGTCACTGTGCAGCGCGGCGCGCTGCAGCAGGCTGCCGTCACGGGCCTCACCCAGCGTGAACACATGCGCCGTGCCAGCACTGAAGGCGATGCGGCTGACCGCAGCAAAGCGCTGCGGTGTGCAAACCACCACCGCCGGCTCGGCATTGCCGATGAAGTAGGCGATCTCGTCGGCCTGGTAGGCGCTGTTGAGCGGCAGGTAGACATAACCGGCACGCAGCACGGCCAGGTACAGCATCAGCGCTTCCACGCTTTTTTCGGTCTGCACCGCAACCCGGCTGCCGGCGGGCAGATCAAGTGAGGCCAGCAGGTTGGCCAGCATGGCGCTGCTGCGGTCCAGATCCCGCCAGGTGTAGGCGGCACCTTGTTGCGGGCCATCGGCCTGGTGGATGGCGGGCTGGTCAAACGCGGGTGAGTCAGCGGCCGGGAAGCCGGCGCGCAGCGTGGTAAACAGGTTGTGGTTGGCCTGCTGGTGTATTGACATGGTGGAGTCTCCTCGGACGGCTGGTGACATCAGTCCAGCTTGGCGCCTGAGCTTTTCACCACCTCGGCCCAGCGCTTGGTCTCGGCGCCCACAAACTGACCAAAGTCAGCGCCCCACAGTGTGGGCGGGTTGGCGCCCAGGCCGGCCCAGATGGTTTTCAGTTCGTCGCTGTCCAAGGCTTTTTTCAGCTCGGCCTGCATTTGCGCCACGGCGCCGGGCGGTGTGCCTTTGGGTGCCCACAAACCATACCAGGTGGCCACGCGGTAGCCGGGCACACCGGCCTCGGCTGCGGTGGGCACATCGGGGAAGCCTGGCGCACGTTTGTCCACCGCCACCGCCAGCGCCTTGATGCGGCCACCCTTGATGTGGTTGGCCGATGAGCCCAGGCCGTCAAACATCATGTCCACCTGGCCGGCGATCAAATCCTGCAGCGCCGGGCCCGACCCGCGGTAGGGGATGTGGGTGATGAAGGTTTGGGTCTGCAGCTTGAACAACTCACCCGCCAGGTGGTGTGAGGTGCCGTTGCCAGCCGAGCCGAAGTTGAGCTTGCCGGGGTTTTTGCGCAAAAAATCGAGCAGGCCTTTCAGGGTGGTTGCCGGCACCCGCTGGGGGTTGACCACGATGACCTGCGGCACGCTGGAGATCAGGCCGACCGGGATGAAATCGGCCTCCAGGTGGTAATCCAACTTGGGGTACATGGCCGGCGCAATCGTGTGGTGCACCGCGCCCATGAAGAAGTTGTAGCCGTCCGGCAGCGCGCGTGCCGCCACCCCGGCGCCCAGCGTGCCACCGGCGCCGCCCTTGTTGTCGATGATGAATTGCTTGCCGGTGTTTTTGGTCATCATGGCAAACAGCGGGCGCGCAAATGCATCGGTGCCACCACCGGCCGGGAAGGGCACGATGATGTTGACCGGCTTGGCTGGCCAGGCCTGGGTTTGTGCTTGGGCCAGGGGGTGCGCACACACCAGCGGCAGTGCGGCCACGCTGCACATCAACAATTGGCGGCGGCGTGGGTTGGCGGGTGTGGTGGCAGTCAGGCCGGCCTGGGATGCGGGGGCAAAAATCATCATGTCTCCTGGTGTTTGAAGCGCGCTTGATGGCGCTGTATCTGGTGCAAAAAAGCCGGCTACAGCAGCGCTGACAAGGCCCGTGCATGCACCACGCGGCCCTGCACAAAGCGGTCGTGGCAGGTCTCGATGCGGGCCAGGTCGTAGAGGTAGTTCACCATCAGCCCGGCCGATTGTTTGATGCCCTTGGCCGACAAGTTGGCCTGGGCGTTGAGCCGCTCCAGCCGGGCGCCGTTGTCCAGGTGAAAGCGGGCTACCGGGTCGCCCCCGGGCCGGGCCGAGCGGTGCACCAGATACAGCGCGGCCAGCCGCCACAAAGCGTGGTGGGCGGCCGGTGGCAAGGCCGCCAGGCTGCTGGCGTGGTTGAGGGCTTGCAGCGCATCACCCGCAGCGGCACGCAGTTGGGCCAGGGCTTGCAAGGCCCGCTCGGCGGCGGCGGGTGGCAGGCCGGCCAGGGGATCGGGCGGCGCATGGCCGGCGGCATGGGCGGCCAGCTTGGCTGCATCGCCGGTGGCCATCAACAGTGTGTGCAACCAGCCGCTCAACGCCGGAATGGGCGACAAGGTGCAAAAGGTCTTGAGCTGCGGCAGCTCACGCTTCAACTGGTCGGCCACCCGCTTGATCAGAAAGTTGCCCAGCGACACCCCACGCAGCCCCGGCTGGCAGTTGCTGATGGAATAAAACACCGCCACTTTGAACTGCTCGGCCGGCAGCGGCTGCGATTTTTTGTCGATCAGCGGCGCGATGGCGCCGGCCATCTCGGGCACCAGCGCCACTTCCACAAAAATCAGCGGCTCTTCGGGCAATTGCGGGTGGAAGAAGGCAAAGCAGCGTCGGTCGGGCTGCAGGCGGCGCCGCAGGTCGTCCCAGCCGTCCACCTCGTGCACCGCCTCGTGCTGGATGATCTGCTCCAGCAACTGGGCGGGGGATGACCAATCCACCTTGCGCATCTGCAAAAAGCCGGGGTTGAACCAGCTCGACAGCAGGTGCAACAAATCATGCTCCACGCCGGCCAGCGCGGGCTGGCGTGGCAACCGCTCCAGCAGGGCCCGGCGCAGCCGCACCAGCGCTGCCGTGCCACCGGGTGCGCGGTTGATGCGGCGGAACAGCTCTTGCCGTGGTGGCTCGGCGGCTTGCGTCAGGTGGATCAGGTGCTCGGTATTGCCCGGTGCCTGGGCATAGGCCATGGCGCTGGCCAACACTTTTTTGGGGTCGGGTGAGAAGTCACGCGCCAGGTGGTCAAAAAAGCGATGTCTGGTTTCGTCGCCCAGTGCTGCGATCTGGTTGACGATGGTGGCGGCGATGCCGGGGCCGTTGGCCTCGCCTTTTTCAGACAACAAGCGCCGGCAGTCGGCCAGCAGGCAACGCAGCAGCGGGTCTTGGGCGGTGGGCCGGCTGGCGGTTTTGGCCGCAGTTGTACACGCCGTTGTGGCGCTTTGCCGGGCGGCGGTGGTGATGGGCTGGAGCTTGCGCATGCAATGGGCCGGCATCAGGCCTGCAGGCGGCGGTTTTCGGTTTGCTGCAGCGCTTTCAGCGCGGCCAGTTGGGCCATCAGGTGCTCCTGCATGGCGCGCTCGGCAGCTTGCGGGTCACGGCCCTGGATGGCGGCCAGCAGCACCCGGTGTTCTTGGATCGACGCCTCGATGCGCCCCGGCAACTTGAGCTGGCGGCCACGCCACAGCCGCATGAAGCGGCGCAGGTCACCGGTGGCGCGGTCCAGCCAGCGGTTGGCGGCCAAGGCTTGCACCATCGAGTGGAAGTCGTGGTTGGCGCGGTAATAGCCGTCCACATCGCGCGCGGCAGCATGGTGTTCGAGTTGGCCGTGCAGGCCTTGCAGGCGGGCCAGGTCCTCGTTGCTGGCGCGCTGGGTGGCCTCAAATGCGCAGCGGCCCTCCAGCATGGCCATCACCGGAAACAACTGCTCGGCGTCGGCATCGGTCAGCTCCACCACCTGGCAGCCGCGGCGCGGCACCAGCGTGACCAGGCCCTCAGCCGCCAGCACCTTGAGCGCCTCACGCAGCGGCGTGCGGCTGATCTGCCACTGCGCGGCCAGCGCCAGCTCGTCGATGTGGCTGCCGGGCGCCAGCTCACGCTCAAACACCATGTTGCGCAGCCGGGCGGCCACGCCGTCATGCAGTGAGGTGCCGTGCAGGGGGACGGGGTCGGCCATCCGGCGATGGTAATGCGGTAATTACAGCATTACAAAGAGCGGGCAAACCCGAGCCGGGCTCGTCGCGTGTCAGCCATCGCGGCCGATGGGCGGCCCAGCTAGGAGCCTGTCGGGCTTGGGGAACGTCGGCTGCGAAACGGCCTCAGCGGTCCATTTTTTACCGGCTTTTTGTCCCATAGTTGAACTATGGGCCTGCAAATCCGGCAAAAACTG
>JANPOW010000358.1:0-9010 GCA_031428185.1 Betaproteobacteria bacterium
GCCGGTGTGGGCCTTGAAGGCCCGGTTGAACGGCCCGATGGACTGGAAACCAGCATCCAGCGCAATGCGCAGCACCGGCAGCTGGGCCTGCAGCGGGTCCAGCAGCGCCTGCTGGGCGTCGTCCAGCCGCCAGCGGTTGACAAAGGCATTGAAGTTGCGGTGGCCCAGCCGCTGGTTGATGAGCCGGCGCAGGCGGTACTCAGGCACCCCCAGCCGCGCCGCCAGGCCGCCGATGGTGAGCTGGTCTTCGCGGTAGATGCGGGCCTCGGCCATCAGGGTGTGCAGGTCGGCGGCGAGTTGTGGGTCGGGGGTTTCGGCATCGCCGACCTGGGCAGCGCTGCCGGGCTCGCCGGCTGGTGGCGGTGTGGGTGGCGGTGTGGGTGGCACGGCAGGCAGCGCACCAGCGGTGCCTGGCGCCACAGCAGCCTGGCCAAACACATCACTGGCCTGCACTGCCAACAAACGCCAGGCCAGCAGCGCCACGATGCCGGCCAGCAGCGCCACATCCCGGGTGCCGGCCGGTGCGGACGGTGCCAGCCAGAGCCGGCCGGCCAGCTCGACCCCGGTGTACAGCAGCCCGGCCAGCACGATGAACCAGCGCAACTGGCGGCGCCGCTCCACCAGATCATCACGCCAGGTGGCCAGGGCGGTGCGCAGCGCCAGCAGGGCAAACAGCAACGGCAGGCCGTCCAGCAGCCGGCCCACCCAGACCGCCTCCGGCGCCCGCGCCGGCCCCAGCCACAGGCATTGCAGCAGCGCCAGCACCACCATCACCAGCCAGGCCAGCCCGTGCGGGATGCGCCAGCGCCAGCCGTCCTCAAACAGCGCGCGGCAAAACCACCAGAACACCACCGGGTTGCCAGCCGCCAGCGCCAGCCACGGTGTTTGCCAGGCCGGGCGGGGGAATTGCACAACACCGGGGGCGTTGACGCTGACATAAGCCGCCAGCCCTGCGGCCAGCAACGCAGCCAGCCGCGCCACCAGCGCCTGCGGGCTGGCCCGCAGCAACAAGCCCGCCAGCAGTGCCAAGCAGGCCACCAGGCCACCGCGCAAGGCCAGGTCCAGCAGGGTGATGGCGGGGATGAGGGTCATCGTGCAGGAGCCGGCAGGGGCAGTGCCAGACGCCAAAAAATTAGTGTGAAGTGGGCCGATAGGCCGGATTCTGTGCAGCGCGCCGGCCTCTTGCGAGACCGGTGCGCCGTGACCGCCATTCCTCTGGGCCGGGGGTCACCCCACCGGCTCGATGCCACCTACCCGCACACTCGCCCCGGGCCGGGGTTCTGTTGAGCGCGGACGCTGCCGCGCCGCTCGACGTGTACCTATTCGGTGTTGCTGCGCGTAGAGATTGCCCGTTTCACCCGGAGCGGCAAAGCCGCCCCGGGTGGCTGTGCAGCTCCAGGCTAACGCCTGGACCGGCTGGCTTGCGCCATCCGGGTGCCGGCTTGCGCCGTCACCTGCACAGAGCACTCTGGGCGGTGACCCGCTCCGACTCGTCTCTGTTGCTCTGATCCGCACCTCACGGTGGACAGCCGTTAGCTGCTACGCCGCCCTGTGCAGTCCGGACCTTCCTCCAGGGCCACCTTTCGATGCTTGCCCCAGCGGCGGTCTGGCCCACTTCACCGTGCGATTATCGTGGGCCAGGCCGAGCATCCACCGAGGTGCAGGCGACGCACCCCTTTTTTCAGGAGAACTGTCCATGAAAGCCGCCAACGTTCTTGCCACCATCGGCAACACCCCGCACATCCGCATCAACCGCCTGTTTGGCGCCAGCGCGCAGGTGTGGATCAAGAGTGAGCGCAGCAACCCGGGTGGGTCGATCAAAGACCGCATCGCGCTGAGCATGGTGGAGGACGCCGAGCGCAGCGGCGCGCTGCAGCCCGGCGGCACCATCATCGAGCCGACCAGCGGCAATACCGGCATCGGCCTGGCGATGGTGGCGGCGGTGAAGGGCTACACACTGGTGCTGGTGATGCCCGACAGCATGAGCATCGAGCGGCGCCGGCTGATGCTGGCCTACGGTGCCAGTGTTGACCTGACACCGCGTGAAAAAGGCATGAAGGGCTCGATCGCTCGGGCGCAAGAATTGGTGGCGGCCACGCCCGGCGCCTGGATGCCGCAGCAGTTTGAGAACCCGGCCAACATCGCGGTGCATGTGGCCACCACGGCCGAGGAGATTGCAGCCGACTTCCCCGACGGGTTGGACGCGCTGATCACCGGCGTGGGCACCGGCGGCCACCTGACCGGCTGCGCCCAGGTGCTGAAAGCCCGCTGGCCGGGCTTGAAGGTGTTTGCGGTCGAGCCCAGCGCCAGCCCGGTGATCAGCGGCGGTGCACCCAGCCCGCACCCGATCCAGGGCATTGGCGCGGGCTTCATCCCGGCCAACCTGCACACCGATTTGCTGGACGGCGTGATCCAGGTGGACGCCGAAGCCGCACGCGAATACGCCCGCCGCTCGGCCCGTGAAGAAGGCCTGCTGGTAGGCATCAGCAGCGGCGCCACGCTGGCGGCGATTGCGCAAAAGCTGCCTGACTTGGCCGCAGGCGCCCGGGTGCTGGGCTTCAACTACGACACGGGTGAGCGTTACCTGTCGATTGAGGGCTTTTTGCCAGCCTGAGCACGGTGCTTTCCTGCTGCGCACGCCGATCTCGGGCCTGCTGTGCTCGCCGTACGGGTGTACGGCGGTGCGCATAGCCCCGACCTCGGCGCGCTCGCGACGGAAATCCCCGCACTCAGCGCCTGCGCAGCGGCCGGAACACCGCCGCGTCAGCGTAAAAATCCGGCGCCTCATTGGCCGGCCACCAGCCGGGCACACCCAGCACCGGCAACGGCAAAAAGGGCTTGCTGGCCCAGTCCTCCGCGCTTAAACGCAGCGGGTCAAGCACCAGCACATGGGCGGTCAGCGGCTTGCGCGGTGCGCTGGCCAGTTGCTCCAGCAAGGCGTGGCCGATCAGCGTCAGCCGCACAGCCGCCCAGCGGGCGCGGTGGGTGATGAACAGCGCGGTCCAGTTGCGGGCGCGCAGGTCGGCCACCAGTGCGGCCAACAGGTCATCCACAACGCCGGCCGGCCCATCCAGCACCGCGCCGTTCTCATCGAACAAGGTCAGCGCGTCGCGCAGCCGGCCGCGCTGCGCGCCGATGCCGACACGCGCAATCTCGGCTGCCTGCAAGGCATTCAGCCGGGCCTTGAGCGCCGGCTGCGCCAGCCACACCAGGCCGTTGAACAAGTCGTGCAGGTTGTTGCGCGTGGGCACGCTCGCGGTGCGGTGGATGAAGGCCTCGTAGGCCTCACCCGCCGGCAAATCGGCTTGGGGCACAAAGCGCAGCGGGCCGGCGGGCAGCAGCGGCGTGGCAGCAGCCGACTGCGGCGCGGTGCGGGCTGCGGTTTGCAGCGCGTCGTTCAACACATCGGCCACTGGCCCGCCGGCAGACCGGCGCTGCAGCACCTGTCCCGCCGCAGGCTGCAGCGGTGCCAGCCAGGGTTGACCGGCGCGGACCACCGGGCCGTCGTCAGGCCGGATCAAGCTGCCGCCACGCCAGCGTCTCCCCACCACACAGCGGCTTGAGCTGGGCATCGCCAAACGGCAGTGTCTCGGGCAAAACCCAGGCCTGGCGCGCCAGCGTCACCGTGCCGGTGTTGCGTGGCAGGCCGTAAAACGCCGGGCCGTGGTGGCTGGCAAAGCCTTGCAGTTGGGGCAGCGCGCCGGCGGCGTCGAACGCCTGGGCGTACAGCTCCAGGGCGCTCAAAGCGGTAAAGCAGCCAGCGCCGCAGACCGAGGCTTCTTTCAGTGCGGCGGCGTGCGGTGCGCTGTCGGTGCCCAAGAAGAACCGGTCTGATCCCGAAGTGGCTGCGGCCACCAGCGCCTTGCGGTGCAGCTCACGCTTGAGCACCGGCAGGCAGTAGTAGTGCGGCCGCAAACCGCCCTGAAAAATCGCGTTGCGGTTGAACAGCAGGTGGTGGGCGGTGATGGTGGCCGCCGTGTGCGCACCAGCGCCGGCCACGTACTGCGCCGCCTCTTGCGTGGTGATGTGCTCAAACACCACTTTGAGCGCCGGGAAATCGCGCCGCAGCGGCTGCATCACGCTGTCGATGAACACGGCTTCGCGGTCAAACAGGTCCACCGCCGGGTCGGTCACTTCACCATGCACCAGCAGCAGCAGGCCGGCGCGTTGCATGGCTTCGAGCAGCGGGTAGATCTGGCGCATGTCGGTGACGCCGGCATCGCTGTTGGTGGTGGCGCCGGCCGGGTAGAGCTTGAGTGCCACCACACCCGCGTCTTTGGCGCGGGCGATTTCATCGACGGCCAAGCTGTCGGTCAGGTACAGCGTCATCAGCGGGTTGAAGTCGCTGCCCTCGGGCAGCGCGGCCAGGATGCGGCTGCGGTAGGCCAGCGCGGCGGCAGTGCTGGTGATGGGCGGGCGCAGGTTGGGCATCACGATGGCGCGGCCAAACTGGCGCGCCGTGTGGCCCACCACGGCGGCCATGGCCGCACCGTCACGCAGGTGCAGGTGCCAGTCATCGGGCCGGGTGATGGTGATCGATTGCGGGTCAGTTGGGGCGGGCGTGGGGGTGGGGTTGGCGTGGTCCGTCATGGGCCGAATTGTCCCATCGACCAAGCGCCGAGCCAGGCCGGCACCGGGTGGGTGATGCGCCAGACGCATCGGCCGATGCTACGTAGAAGCGACAAGGTGAGCATGGTTCTTGCCTTTCTATACTGCGACACGCCGTGCGCTGGCACCCTGCCGGGGCGCACACTTTTCCCTCAGGAGCTGCCCCCCATGACACAGACAACCGCCCGCACTTTGCTCGCAACCGTTTGCACCACCACAGTGCTGGGCTTGGCTGCTTTGCCCGCCCAGGCCGGTAAAACGGTGGACGCGATCAAAGCCCGCGGCCAGTTGATTTGCGGCGTCAATACCGGCCTGGCCGGCTTCTCGGCCGCCGACAGCCAGGGCAACTGGACCGGCCTGGATGTGGATGTGTGCAAGGCCATCGCTGCGGCCATGCTGGGTGACGCCAGCAAGGTCAAGTACGTGCCACTCAACGCGCAGCAGCGCTTCACGGCGCTGCAGTCGGGTGAGATCGACATCCTGTCGCGCAACACCACCTGGACACTGACCCGCGACGCCTCGCTGGGCATGAACTTCACCGGCGTCACCTACTACGACGGTCAGGGTTTCATGGTGCCGGCCAAGGGCAAGATCAAAAGCGCCAAGCAATTGAAGGGCGCCACGGTGTGTGTGCAGTCGGGCACCACCACCGAGAAAAACCTGACCGACTTCTCGCGCGCCAACAAGTTGGACATCAAGCCGGTGGTGTTCGAGAAGCAAGAGGCCTCGACCAGTGCTTATTTCTCGGGCCGTTGCCAGGCCTTCACCACCGACGCGTCGGGCCTGGCCTCGATCCGCAACAAAGAGGCCAAGGTGCCGGCCGAGCACCTGGTCCTGCCCGAGCTGATCTCCAAAGAGCCGCTGGGGCCGTCGGTGCGGCGGGGTGATGATGAGTTTTTTGCCATCGCCAAATGGGTGATTTACGCGCTGATCGAAGCCGAGGAGTACGGCATCACCCAGGCCAATGTGGATGCACTCAAGACCAAGACCGACGACCCGGTGGTGGGCCGCATCCTGGGCGGCACCGAGGACACCGGCAAGCTGCTGGGCCTGGACAAAGAGTGGGCCGCCAAGGCCATCAAGGCCACCGGCAACTACGGCGAGATTTTTGAGCGCAACGTGGGCCCGAAGAGCGACTTGGGCATGCCGCGAGGCATCAACAATCTGTGGAACAAGGGCGGCATCATGTACGCCCCGCCGGTGCGGTAAGGCCTGTTGGGCTGGTTTCACCCGGGTGGGTTGATGCCAGCCGCTGCTCTCGCCAATCCCCTGGCGTCTCTGATGTTTCCGCAGCAACCGGCGCCAAGCCGGTTGAAGGAGATTTGCCCATGACGGCCCGTGCTGCGCCAACCCCCAAACATGATTGGTCGCTGCGCAGCCGCGCCATGCGGGCCATCATTTACCAACTGCTGGCGCTGGGCCTGATCGGCCTTGGCATCTGGTTTTTGGCGCACAACACGCTGGAGAACATGCGGGTGCGCGGCATCCAGAGTGGTTTTGACTTTCTCAGCGGGCCGGCAGGCTTTGACATCGGCGAGGTGTTGATCCCGTATGAGTCGTCTGACCCGTACTGGAAGGCGTTTCTGGTCGGCATCGTCAACACGCTGCGGGTGGCCATCATCGGCATCGTGATGACCACCGTGCTGGGCACCTTGCTGGGCGTGGGCCGGTTCTCGGGCAACGCGGTGGTGCGTGGCCTGTGTTACGGCTATGTCGAGCTGTTCCGCAACATCCCGGTGCTGCTGCAGTTGCTGGTGTGGTACCTGGTGCTGACCGAATGGCTGCCTGACCCGGGTGAGCCGCTGTCGCTGGGTGGGCTGTTTTTTCTCAGCAAGGGGGGGTTGTCGTTCCCGTTACCTGTTTGGCAGGCCGGCCAGGCGCTGGCCCTGGTGGGTGCGCTGGCCGGCGCCGTGCTGGCCTGGTTCTGGGCCGGTGCGGCACGGCGCAAATTTGAGCAGACGGGTGTGCCGCGCCCGGTGTTTTGGCCCGCCATGGCGTTTGTGCTGCTGGGTGTGCTGGCGGGCTGGTTGATCGGCGGCGCGCCCAGCGCCTGGAACCTGCCCAGGGCCACGGACGTGGCGGTGGACGGTGGTGGCTCACTGACACCTGAGTTCATCTCGGTGCTGCTGGGCCTGACCTTCTACACCGCTGCGTTTGTGGCCGAGGTAGTGCGCGCCGGCATTGCATCGGTGCCGCGTGGCCAGAGCGAAGCGTCGGCGGCGCTGGGCATCTCGCCCGGCACGCAGATGCGGCTGGTGGTGCTGCCGCAGGCCATGCGCGTGATCATCCCGCCGATGACCAACCAGTACCTCAACCTGACCAAAAACTCATCGCTGGCGGTGGCCATCGGCTACCCGGATGTGGTGTCCATCTCCAACACCGCGATCAACCAGACTGGCCGGGCAGTGGAATGCATTGCGCTGATCATGGCGGTCTACCTCACCACGTCCCTGCTGACCTCGGGCTTGATGAATTGGTACAACAAACGCGCGGCAATCAAAGAACGGTGAGCCCCCATGACCACCCTCTTCAAATCGATTGAGCCGCGGCCGGCACCGGTGCGCACCGACGGCATCGTGCCCTGGCTGCGCAAAAACCTGTTTGGCAATGTGCCCAGCAGCGTGGCCACCCTGCTGCTGGCCGCACTGGCGCTGTGGCTGCTGCCCAAGTTGATCAGCTGGGCAGTGATCAAGGCGGTGGTGGTGGCCGACTACGACCAGTGCCAGGCCGCGCGCGGTGTGGGCGCCTGCTGGGGTGTGATCACCGAGAAATACCGGCTGATCATCTTTGGCCGCTACCCGTTCGATCAGCAATGGCGGCCGCTGATTGCCACCATGCTGCTGGTGGCGCTGCTGATGGTCAGTTGCATGCGGCTGTTCTGGAAGCCCTGGCTGGTGCTGCTGTGGGCGGTGGTGCTGGCGGCGTTTTTTGCGCTGATGAAGGGCGGCGTGCTGGGTTTGAGCCCGGTCGAGACTGACCGCTGGGGCGGCCTGCCACTCACCATCATGCTGGCCACGCTGTCCATCGTGGGCGCGTTTCCGCTGGCGGTGGTGGTGGCGCTGGGCCGGCGCAGCACGATGCCGGCGATCAAGACGATTTGTGTGCTCTACGTTGAGCTGATCCGCGGTGTGCCGCGCATCAGCGTGCTGTTCATGGCCAGCTTCATGTTCCCGCTGTTCATGCCGCCGGGCGTCAGCATCGATGTGCTGATCCGGGTGCTGGTGGGCATCACACTGTTTGCCGCAGCCTACATGGCCGAGATCGTGCGGGGCGGCCTGCAGGCCATCCCCAAAGGCCAGCAAGAAGCGGCTGACACGCTGGGCCTGAGCTACTGGCAGGCGCAGCGCAAGATCATCCTGCCGCAGGCGCTGGCGCTGGTGGTGCCGGGGGTGATGAACAATTTCATCTCGATCTTCAAAGACACCTCGCTGGTCACCATCGTCAGCCTTTACGAGCTGACCGGCGCCATGAGCCTGGCCCTCAACAGCGACAGCAACTGGCGGCCGTTCAAGATCGAGGCCTATCTGTTCATCGCGGCCATCTACTTCGCGTTCTGCTTCTCGATGTCGCGCTACAGCTTGTGGATCGAAAAGCAGTTGTCACTCAGCAAAAACCGCTGACCCTGAAAAAAGCAAACACCATGACCGACGCGATCGTCACGTTTGACAAAGTCAACAAGTGGTACGGCAACAACTTCCATGTCTTGCGCGACATCGATTTGTCGGTGGCCAAGGGTGAGCGCATCGTGATCTGCGGCCCCTCGGGCTCGGGCAAATCCACGCTGATCCGCTGCATCAACCGGCTCGAAGAACACCAGCAAGGCACGCTGCGGGTGGACGGGGTGGAGCTGACGGATGACGTGAAGGCCATCGAGGCCATCCGCAAGCAAGTGGGCATGGTGTTCCAGCAGTTCAACCTGTTCCCGCACCTCACGGTGCTGGAGAACCTCACCCTGGCGCCGATGTGGGTGGGCAAGATGCCCAAGAAAGACGCCGAAGCGCGGGCGATGCAGCAACTCAAACGGGTGCGCATTGCCGAGCAGGCCGGCAAGTACCCGCTGCAGCTCTCGGGCGGCCAGCAGCAGCGCGTGGCCATTGCCCGGGCGCTTTGCCTGACGCCCAAGATCATGCTGTTCGATGAGCCCACATCGGCACTCGACCCCGAGATGATCAAGGAGGTGCTGGACGTGATCATCGAGTTGGCCGGCCAGGGCATCACGATGTTGTGTGTCACCCACGAGATGGGCTTTGCCAAGGCGGTGGCGAATCGGGTGATCTTCATGGACCAGGGCCAGATCGTTGAGCAAAACGAGCCGCACGCGTTTTTTGACAATCCGCAGAGCGACCGCACCAAGGACTTTTTGTCCAAGATCCTGGGGCACTGAGCACTGAGCACTGAGCAC
>JANPOW010000359.1:0-1508 GCA_031428185.1 Betaproteobacteria bacterium
AAAACTCCACCGCCCGCACCACTTGGTCCAGCACGCGCTGCACCTGCTGCAGCGACGCGCTCAAATCCACGTTGGTCAAGTTGGGGAATTGGCGCACCAGCTCGCGGTCAAAGTGGGGCGCTTTGGCCGCGTCGGGTGCGCGGTAGGCGCTGATGTAGCTGAGCGGCAGGTCGTCCATGCGTGCCAGCGGAAACATCACGTAGAAATTGACCCGCATCGAGCCCCAGTCCACTTTGCGCAGGCTGCTGATGCGGCCCTCGCGTTGGCTGCCGGCAATGTCGAAGCGCAGGCGGTCACCCAGTTTCAGGCCCAGGGTGTCGGCCAGGCCGGCCTCCACGCTCAGGGCGTCGGGCTCGTCGGGGGTCCAGCGGCCGGCCGTCAGCAGGTTGTGCTCGGGCAACTGGGCGGCATGGCTCAGGTTGAATTCACGCTCGACCAGGCGCTGCGCCCGCTCGTTGGGGTACTGGCCGGGCGCCACGGCCTGGCCGTTGATGGCCACCAGCCGGCCCCGGATCATCGGGTACCAGTCGTACCGCGCCACGCCGGCGGCTTTGAGTGCGGCCTGGAAGGCCTCACCCTGCTCGGGCTGCAGGTTGATGACAAAGCGGTTGGGGGCGTCGGCCGGGGTGGCGGCGCGCCAGGCCGAGATCAGATCGGTGCGCAGCAGCACCAGCAGCATCAGCGCCAGCAAGCCCACGCTGAGGGTAGACACCTGCAGCACCACCAGGCCGGGCCGGGCCGACAACTGGCGCGTGGCCAGCACCAGCCAGCGGGGCGCGCGGGCACCAAACGTCCACCAGTGCGCCTGGCCCACCGCCGGCACCACCCGCCGCAACAACAGCACTGCGGCCCAGGCCAGCAGCGCAAACAGCGCGATGGCACCGGCAAAACCACCCACCGCCAGCAAGCCCATGCGGATGTCGGACGACGCCGCCACCAGCAGCGTGGCAAAGCCCAGCACACCCGCCACCAGCACCCCGGCAGACGCAGCACGCGGTGTGCCCACATCACGCCGGATCACCCGCAGCGGTGGCACGCTGGCCAGTTGCAGCACCGGCGGCAGGCCAAAAGCGGCCAGCAGTGTCATGCCCACGCCCAGGCCAAACCAGGCTGGGCTGAGGGATGAGGGCGGCAGGTTGGCATCCACCAGCCCGGCCAGCAGGCTGACAAAGATGAAATGCACCACAAAGCCCAGGCCCACGCCGATGGCGCTGGCGGCCAAGCCCACCGCGCCAAACTCCAGCGCGTAAGCGCCGGCAATGGCGCGCTGCGGCGCGCCCAGCACGCGCAGCATGGCGCAGTCGTCCAGGTGGCGCTGGGCAAAGTCGCGTGCCGCAATGGCCACGGCCACCGCCGCCAGCAGCGCGGCCAGCAAAGCCACCAGGTTGAGAAAGCGCTGCGCCCGGTCCAGCGTCTGGCGCATCTCGGGCCGGCCCGATTCGAGTGATTCAATGCGCAGGCCACGCAGTTGGGCGCTGTCGATCTGGGCCGTGGCCCAGCGCATGAAC
>JANPOW010000360.1:0-20296 GCA_031428185.1 Betaproteobacteria bacterium
TGCACCGCTGACCCCGCGCGGTCCGCCGCATCCGCCGCATCCGCCGCATCCGCCGCAGCGCGCTGTTCATCACGCTGCGCCTGCCCGAGACCGCACCGGCGCGGCTGGTCGAGTCATCCACCGTCCGCACCGTTTGGCGCCAGCGGGGTCGCACCGTTTGGCGCCAGCGGGGCCGCACCGTGCGCAACCCCACCGTCCGCGCCTGGGCGGTGTTGGTGGGCTGCAGTGATGGCGGCATCTGTATGTTTCTGGCGGGGGCGGGCGCCGTGCTGATCCAGGTACCGGGCTTGGCGCCACCGCAGGCCGGCGCGGTGCTGAGCAGCTGCTCGCTGGCCTACATCGCCGGCACGCTGCTGTGCCGGCGCTGGACCCCCAGGCCGGGCCTGGCCGGCACGCTGCGGCCGTTTGCCGCCGCCAGGGCCACCGCTGCCGGGTTGACGGCGCTGGTGGCCCCTACCCTGGTGCAGCGGCATGGTGAGCGGGTGATCGCCGCGTGATGCCGGGTTGTGCCGGTGCCACGGCGGGCAGCCTGGTGGCAGACCCCCGGCAGACCGCCGACGCTGGCCGCCCCCTCCACGCCATCGCCCTGGCCGGCCCCACCGCGTCCGGCAAAAGCGCACTGGCGATGGCTGCTGCCGCACGCTGGCCGCTGGAGATCATCAGCGTCGATTCCGCCCAGGTCTACCGGGGCATGGACATCGGCACCGCCAAGCCCAGCCTGGCAGAGCAGGCCGCTGTGCCGCACCACCTGATCGACATCCTGGACCCGGCGCAGGCCTACTCGGCTGCGCAGTTTGTGGTCGATGCGCGGCGCCTGATCGGCGAGATCAACAACCGGGGCCGCACCGCCTTGCTGGTGGGCGGCACCATGCTGTACTTCAAGGCCCTGCGCGACGGCTTCGACGCCCTGCCCGCCGCAGATGCAACAGTGCGCGCCGCGCTGGACGCCCGCGCCGCACAAGTAGGCTGGCCCGCCCTGCATGCCGAGCTGGCACGCATTGACCCCCTCACCGCCGCCCGCCTGCCGCCCACCGACGCGCAACGCATCCAGCGCGCGCTGGAGGTGTTTGCCCTCAGCGGCCAGCCCATGAGTGCGCTGCACGGCCGGGCGCACAGCACGGGTTTGTCACTGCCGCTGCTGGCGCTGGAGCCCGCGTCCCGCCCCTGGCTGCATGCCCGCATCGCCCAGCGCTTTGATTCGATGCTGGCCGCTGGCCTGCTGGACGAGGTGCGCACCCTGCGCCGGCGGGCTGACCTGCACCCCAAGCTGCCATCGATGCGCTGCGTGGGCTACCGCCAGGCCTGGGCGGCGTTGGACGGGGCTGGGCCGGCGCAGCCGATCAGCACCTTGTCCGTGGGCGCGTTGTCCGTCAGCACGCCGTCGGTCAGCACGCTGCGCGAGGCTGGCATCGCGGCCACCCGCCAACTGGCCAAACGCCAATTGACCTGGCTGCGCAGCATGGGCCGCACCGTGCTGGCGTGTGACGCACCCGACGCCCACGCCGCCGGGCTGGCGCTGCTGGGCCAGTGGATCAAGCCGGTGGCGCCGCCAGCATGACCACCTGCCACAGCCCCAGCACCAGCAGTGATGCCACCAACTCGGCCGCCAACCCGGCCGCCGTGCTGCAAATCAGCGGCCTGCGCCGCGCCTACGGCAGCACAGCGGT
The DNA here is from genome assembly GCA_031428185.1 of Betaproteobacteria bacterium. GTDB lineage: Bacteria > Pseudomonadota > Gammaproteobacteria > Burkholderiales > Burkholderiaceae_C > Pseudaquabacterium. Next base: position 1,668 of record JANPOW010000360.1, read on the forward strand.
TTTCAGCAACGTCAATCTGCAACTGATGCCCGGTGAATTTGTGGCGCTACTGGGTGAATCGGGCGTGGGCAAATCCACCCTGCTCAACTGCATTGCCGGGCTGGACGACGCCGACGCCGGCCAGGTGCTGCTGGGCGGCACTGACGTGTGCCAACTGGCCGAGCCGCAGCGCGCCCAACTGCGGCGCCACAAGCTCGGGTGGGTATTCCGGGCCTTCCTCCTGCTGCCCCAGCTCAACGTGGCCGAGAACATCGCGCTGCCGCTGCTGCTGCTGGGCCGGCCTGACGACGCCCGGGTGGCCAGCCTGCTGGACGCGGTGGGCCTGGCCGGCCTGGGCCAGCGCAGCCCGGCGCAACTCTCGGGCGGCCAGTTGCAGCGGGTGGCGCTGGCGCGCGCGCTGGTGCACCAGCCGCTGCTGATCCTGGCCGATGAGCCCACCGGCAACCTGGACCCGCAAACCGCCGAGCGCATGCTGGATGTGCTGCAAGCGCAGGTGTTGGCCCAGGGCGCGGCGTGCCTGCTGGTCACGCACTCTGCTGCGGCAGCCGCGCGGGCGGACCGGGTGTTGCGCCTGACGGCCACAGGCATCGTGCCGGGTTGAGCGGCCCGAAGCGCGTTTGGCTGCACCAAATTCAAATTCCCGTCCCTCCCACTGACCAGATTACTGGTTTTGAACCTGTAGATTCATTCAACCGGACCCGGTTAGCTCAAACGTTGATCCCCTCACAAACTTGATACTTGACGCCACTACGCCCTAGGCGTATAGTTCAACAATGTTCACTGTCATTGAAAGCCCTCTGTTCCAGAAGCTTTGGCCGCTTTACTGGTCAGAAGATGAACGTGGCGAGTTTGCTTCATACATTTCTAGTGACCCGACAGCGGGCTCCGTCATCCGAGAATCTGGCGGTCTTAGAAAGGTGCGATGGGCTCGATCTGGCACTGGCAAGTCCGGCGGCGTCAGGATAATTTACTTCACCCGGACTGACGAAGGCGAAGTGATGTTGTTGACTATGTTTGCCAAAGAAAAAACTGAAAATATCCCGACCGCCAAACTCAAGGATATTCGCCGTGCCCTCGAACAATAAACGCCTGACGCCATCAGAAGTGACTGCCTTTGAAGCCACCCGTGACATCGGTGAGGAGTTGCTTCAATCCATCCGCGACATCAAAGCCGGAAAAGGACAGGTTGTTGTTTCTCCGGCAAGTGAGGCGCGAAACAAGATGGGTCTGTCTCAAAGTCAGTTTGCTGAGTTGCTTGGTGTGTCTGTTCGCACGCTGCAAGGCTGGGAGCAAGGCCGCAAACAACCCAGCGGCGCAGCGCGTACTTTGCTTGCTATTGCGCGCATAAACCCAAAAGCTGTATTGGCCGTGTCTGGAAAGTAGGCCCACAAAATGGGGCCTCATTGGCTTGACGGTGACCAACAGCCGCCTTGCCAGCGGAAATACGCGCACCGCCTGCCATCCAGTCGCTTGACGCCACACCGCCCTCTGGCCTCTACTGCGCAGCTTTGCATCCCACAGGAGATGGACCATGGGCACTACCGTCACATTCAAGCGCCCCGATGGGCAAACCGTGCAGGGTTATCTGGCTGAACCTGCCCAGGCCACCACCGGCGCCCCCGCCGTGGTGGTGTTGCAAGAGTGGTGGGGCCTGAACGACCAGATCCGCGGCGTGGCTGACCGCCTGGCCCACGCCGGCTACCGCGCCCTGGTGCCTGACCTGTACCGCGGCAAATCCACCATCGACGCCGAAGAAGCCCACCACCTGATGACGGGGCTGGACTTTGCCGACGCCGCGTCCCAGGACGTGGCCGGCGCGGTGGCCTACCTCAAGGCCGGCGGCGCCAAGGTGGGTGTCACCGGGTTTTGCATGGGCGGCGCGCTCACCTTGCTGGCCAGCGCGATGGCGCCCGGGGTGGACGCAGCAGTCACCTGGTATGGCCACCCGCCGATCGACTACCTCAACCCGGCCGCCATCAAAGCGCCGGTGCTGGCGCACTGGGCGCTGCAAGACGTGCCTTTCCCCATCGCCGGGGTGGACGCGGTGGAGGCCAAGCTGCGCGACGGTGGCGTCGCCATCCAGGCCCACCGCTACCTGGCCCAGCACGGTTTTGCCAACGAGACCGCCGTGGGCCCGGGCCGCATCGCCATCACCCAGTACGACGCGGTGTGGGCGCAGCAGGCCTGGGACCGCACCTTCCGGTTTTTTGGCCAGCATCTGGGGTGATGCACCAACCCACGGTGGCGCAGCGCGCCACCGCTGCGGCCCGGTGACAGGCCGGTGGCAGGCCGCTGACAGGCCGGCCCACCCGTAGCATGCCGGCATGTGGCGCCACCTGATCTGCTTGTCCATTGCCGAGTGGCGCCACCACCCGTGGCGGCACGGTGTGGCGCTGTTGGCGGTGGCGCTGGGTGTGGCGCTGGCCAGCTCGGTGCAGATGATCAATGAATCCGCGCTGGGCGAGTTTGCACAGGCGCTGCGCGCGGCCAACGGCCAGCCCGACGCGGTGCTGGCCGCCACCGGCCAGGGCGGCCTGGACGACGCGCTGTACGCCCGCCTGGTGCTGGACGACGCGGTGGCGCTGGTCAGCCCGGTGCTCGACATCGACACCCAGGGCCGGCTGGGCTCTGATGGGCCACGGGTGGCCTTGCGGGTGACGGGTGTGGACGCGCTGACGGTGGGGCAGATCGCCCCGGCCTTGCTGCCACGGCCCGACCGCAGCGCCGCCGCCGGTGCCAGCCGCGGCAGCTTTCTGGACCAAAACGCGGCCTACCTGAACCCCGCTGCCCGCAAGGCGCTGGGCGCCAAGACGGGCGACAGCTTGCAGCTGCAATCGGCCAGCGGCTGGCAGACGCTACGGGTGGCCGGCAGTGTGGCCGCCGGCGGTGCGCCGCTGGTGGTGCTGGACATCGCCGCCGCGCAAACCCGTTTCGGCCGCATCGGCCGTCTGAGCCGGCTGGACGTGCGGCTGCAGGCCGGTGTGCTGCTGGCCGATTGGCAGGCCCGGTTTGCGCAAGCCGGCGCTGCCACCAGCGCCACCACGGCAGGCCAGCCGCCGCCACTGCCGGCTGGCGTGCGCTGGGCCCAGGCCGATGATGCGGTGCAGCGGGTGTCCAACCTGTCGCGCGCCTACCGCGTCAACCTGGGGGTGCTGGCTTTGGTGGCGCTGCTGGTGGGTGGGTTTTTGGTTTATTCGGTGGTGTCACTGTCGGTGGCGCAGCGCACACCCTCGCTGGCCTTGCTGGGTGTGCTGGGCATGGCCGCGCAAGACCGGCGCAACCTGGTGCTGTTGGAGAGCGCGCTGGTGGGCCTGCTGGGCAGCGCACTGGGCCTGGCGGCCGGCGCCGGCCTGGCCGCTGCCGCGCTGCGCCTGCTGGGCGGTGACTTGGGTGGTGGCTACTTTGCCGGCGGTGCGCCCACGCTGGTCTGGCCGCTGGCTGCACTGGTGGCCTGCGGTGTGCTGGGCCTGGCCGCAGCGGTGCTGGGCGCCTGGTGGCCGGCGCGGCAGGCGGCGGCCTTGTCGCCCGCGCTGGCGCTCAAGGGTTTGGGTGGGCTCAACACCGGTGCGGCACCGGTCTGGCCCGGCGTGGCCTTGTTGATGGCGGGCGCTGGCCTGGCGCTGCTGCCACCGGTGGCCGGTCTGCCGCTGGCGGCCTATGCGGCAGTGGCGGCCTTGCTGGCCGGTGGGGTGGTGCTGGTGCCGGCGCTGGTGCAGGCGCTGCTGGCGCGGCAGGGCCGGCCGCAACACGCGCTGCTGCTGCTGGCGCTGCGCCGGGCACGTTTTGCACGCCAGACCGCCAGCGCCACGGTGGCCGGTGTGGTGGCCAGCCTGGCCTTGTCGGTGGCCATCACGGTGATGGTGGGCAGCTTCCGCAGCGCCGTGGCCGATTGGCTGGACAGCGCCCTGCCGGCTGATCTGTACGCCCGCAGCGCCGGCAGTGCCGCCGCCGCCGACCAGGCGTTTCTGCCGCCCGGCTTTGTGGCCAAAGTGGCCGCACTGCCCGGCGTGGCGCGTGTGGTGGGCAGCCGGCAGGTGGCGCTCAGCTTCTCGCCCCAGCAGCCGGCGGTGGTGTTGATCGCCCGGCCGCTGGGGCTGGATGGCAGCAGCTTGCCGATGCTGGGTGCGGTGGCGCCGGCCGCGCCAGGGGTGGTTGCGGTCTACGTCAGTGAGCCCGCAGCCGCGCTGTACGGCTGGCAGGTGGGTGAGCGCATCACACTGCCGCTGGGCCTGCCGGTGGCACGCACGGCGCCAGGCGACGCCGTACCACACGCAGCACAGGCCGGCACCGTGCCGATCCACGCCGTATCAGCCCACATCCGCGGCATCTGGCGTGATTACGCGCGCCAGTTTGGCGCCATCGCGATGGACACCGCCGACTACCAGCGCCTCACCGGTGATGCGCGCATCAACGACCTGGCGTTGTGGCTGGCGCCGGGCGCCGCACCCGCCACGGTCGAGGCGGCGGTGAAGCAGGCCGCCGGGCCTGAGCTGCCGCTGGACACCGCCAGCCCCGCGTCGCTGCGTGTCTTGTCTCTGCAGATTTTTGACCGCAGTTTTGCGGTCACCTACTACCTGCAGGCGGTGGCCATCGTGGTGGTGCTGGTGGGTGTGGCGGCCAGCTTGTCGGCCCAGGTGCTGGCGCGGCGCAAGGAGTTTGGCCTGCTGGCACACCTGGGGCTGACACGGCGCCAGGTGGTCACCCTGGTCGGGCTGGAATCAGCTGCCTGGCTGCTGGCCGGCACGCTGATCGGCCTGCTGCTGGGGCTGGGCATGGCGCTGGTGCTGGTCAAGGTGGTCAACCCACAAAGCTTCCACTGGACCATGCCGCTGATGGTGCCCAGCGCCCGCCTGGCGCTGCTGGCCGGCACGGTGCTGGCGGCCGGTGTGGCCACCGCGCTGTGGAGCGCCCGCCGCGCCGCCGGGCGGCCCGCCGTGCTGGCGGTCAAGGAGGATTGGTGAGCCCACGCTGGCGCCATCTGGCGTTGCGGCGACGGGCCCTGCTGCAGGCCGGGCTGGCTGCTGCCGCGCCACTGCAAGCCACTGCCGTGGCGGCCGCGCAGGAGGCTGATGACGCCGTCTCGGCCGACCGCAAGCTGGTGTTCCCGCGCGACCACGGCGCCCACCCCGGTGCGCAAATCGAGTGGTGGTACGCCACCGGTTGGCTGCAAAGCGGCACGGCCGGTGCTGACAGCCCGCTGTTCGGCTTCCAGATCACCTTTTTCCGCAGCCGCGTCGGGCCACTGGGCGCTGCCCGGGGCGGCCCGCCAACCAGCCGGTTTGCGCCGCACCAACTGCTGATGGCCCATGCCGCCATCACCGACGTGGCGGGCAAAACCCACCAGCATGCCCAGCGCATCGCCCGCTGGTCGGGCGACGACACCCTGCCCGAGGCCCATGCCCGGCGTGCCGACACCGACCTGGCGCTGGGCCGCTGGACGCTGCAGCGTGCTGCTGACGGCACGCACCACGCGCTGCTGGCCGCGCCTGAGGCTGGTTTCGCGCTGGCCCTGCAACTGCGGCCCAGCCAGCCCGTGCTGCTGCAGGGCGTGGCCGGCTATTCACGCAAAGGCCCGCAGCCTGGCCAGGCCAGCCACTACACCACCCAACCGCAGCTGCAGGTGCAGGCCCAGCTAACCCGTGCCGGCCAGCGCCTGGCCCTGGCCGGCCGGGGCTGGTTGGACCATGAGTGGAGCGACAACCTGCTGGGCGCTGGCGGCGGCGCGTCTGGCGGCGGCGCGTCTGGCGCTGGCGCAGCCACCGGCTGGGACTGGATGGGCATCAATCTGGCCGATGGCGGTGCCCTCACCGCCTTTGTGCTGCGCCGTGGTGATGCCGATGTGCTGTGGGCCGGTGGCAGCCACCGGCCGCTGGGCGGGGTGGTGCGCAACTTTGGGCCGGATGAGGTGCAGTTCAGCCCGCTGCGCCACTGGGCCAGCCCGGCCACTGGTGCACGCTACCCGGTGCAGTGGCGCATCAGCACACCGGCCGGCTTGTTTGTGCTGCGTGCGTTGCTGGATGCGCAGGAGCTGGACAGCCGCGCGTCGGTGGGCACGGTGTACTGGGAGGGCCTGGCCGAGCTGATGAGCGAGGCCGGCACCCGCATCGGCCTGGGCTATCTGGAGATGACCGGCAGGGCGCAGCCCTTGCGGTTGGGCGGCTAGGCGCGTGGGCGGATGGGGCGGCACAGCCCGCCGCCGGGCCGCCGGGCCGCCGGCCCATTGAGCCACCCAAAAGCGGGCGGCACCCTCTTGGCGGGCAGCGCCGGCGTAGCACGCCAAGCGTGCGGGCCTCAGTTGGTGGACCGCACCGGGCTGTGGTTGTGTTTGGGCGGGATGGGTGCGGCACGCACGCAGTTGCGGCCGGCCGCCTTGGCCTCGCGCAGCGCGGCGCCGGCGTCGGCAATCACCGCGTCCAGCGCGGCATGGACCGGACCGATGCCGGCCACCCCCACGCTGACGGTGGCCTTGACCTTTTTGCCCATCCACGACAAGCGCAAGGCCACCACACATTCGCGGATGCGCTCGGCAACATCGAGTGCGCCCAGCAAATCGGTGTGCGGCAGGTAGACCACCAGCACCCCACCACCAAAGCGCGCCAGCAAATCGTATTGGCGCAGCGTGGCAGACGCTTGGCGCGTGATCTCGACCAGCATTGCGTCACCGCAAGGCATGCCGTGTTCATCATTCAGGCGCTTGAAGTGGTCCACATCCACCATCAGCAGGGTGGCGTCCTCACCGTGGCGGCGGATGCGTGACCATTCACGGTCAGCCGCGGCCACAAAATGCAGCTGGGTGTAGGCGCCGGTCAGGAGGTCACGTGCCGGCGCCTGGGCATTTGCCACCGGGCTGGGCGGATTGGCGCCGGTGTGGGCCTTGGCCGCCGGGCGCAGCGACTTGACCACGGCCAGTGCCGACCGGCGGGCCACCACCGTGCCGGGCTTGGCCGGCAGCGCCGGCGCCACGATGCGCAGTGCGGCCCAACCACTGAGTGGCACCAGCAGCGCCGCCACCAAGGCCCCACCCAGGGCCGCCAGCGCACCGTGCCAGCCGGTGGGCAAGGCTTGCGCCAACGACTGCTGCAAACCGTGGCCCAGCAAGGCCCCGAGGCCCACCGCGCCGGTGGTGGCCGCCGCCAAGGCCCAGCGGCGTTGGCGCACCAGCCTGGCAGCGCTGTCGGATGGGGTTTTGGTTTTGGCGTCAGGCGTCATGGCGTGCAGTTCGGGTTGCCACGATTCGACCACAAAGCCCCTGCCGCGTGGGCCTCAAAAGCCCTCAGCCCAGCACCAACTGTGCGGTTTGCGGCGTCTGCCCGGCAGCGCTGTTGCGGTGCGCTCAGTGCGCGCCGCCCGCGTCCACCGCCGCCGCGCCCGGTGCCAGGCGGGGCGGCCGGCGGGTCAGCCAGATCAGGCTGATCAGCAGCAAAAAGATCAAGGCCGAGGCCAAGAAAATATCGTCGGCCGCACGCGTGAAGGCCTGCTGGTCGATCAGCCGGTTGACTTGCGCCAGCGCCGCAGCGTCGCTCAAGCCCGCGCGGCCCAGACCGGCCAGCGTGTCGATCAGCGCCGGGTCACCCTGCTGCAGCCGCTCGGCCAGGTGGGCGTGGTGCATGGCGGCGCGGCTCTCCCACAGCGTGGTGGTGATGGACGTGCCCATGGCCCCGGCGGTGATGCGCACAAAGTTGCTCAAGCCGGCGGCAGCGGGCAGGCGGCGCGGGTCCAGCCCTGAGAGGCTGACGGTGGTGAGCGGGATGAAAAACAGCGCCATGCCCGCGCCCTGCAGCACAGTAGGCACCAGGATGTGGGCCATGTCGGTGGAGGTGGTGAAGCCCGCGCGCAGCCACATCACTGCGGCAAAGATGACAAACGCTATCGAGGCCATCCAGCGTGGGTCCCACACCGTCACTTTATTGCCCACCAGCGGGGTCAACAAAATCGCCAGCACGCCCACCGGCGCCAGCGCCATGCCCGCGTTGGTGGCCGTGTAGCCCATCCACTGCTGCAGCCACAGCGGCAGCAGCACCACGTTGCCGAAGAACAACCCGTAGCCCACCGACGTGGCCAGCACACCAAAGGTGAAGTTGCGGCGGCCAAACAGGCGCAAATCCACCACCGGGTGGGCGTCGGTCAGCTCCCAGACCAAAAACACCGCCAGCCCCACCACCGCTGCCACCGCCAGCCCGATGATCAGCGGCGAGGCAAACCAGTCCAGCTCTTTGCCCTTGTCCAGCACCAGTTGCATGGACCCCACCCACAGCACCAGCAGGCCCAGGCCGACGCGGTCAATCGGCAGCTTGTGGGTGGGGGATTCACGGTGTTTGTAGAGGCCCCAGGAGACGGCTGCAGCCACCAGGCCGACGGGGATGTTGATGTAGAAAATCCACGGCCACGAGATGTTGTCGGTGATCCAGCCGCCCAGCAGCGGCCCCACCACCGGCGCCACCAGCGTGGTGACCCCCCAGAAGGCCAGCGCTCGGCCGGTCTGGTCACGCGGGAAGGTGCCGATCAGCAGCGTCTGCGACAGCGGGATCATCGGCCCGGCCACCAGGCCTTGCAGCACCCGGCTGGCCACCAGCATCTCCAGCGACGTGGCCAGCCCGCACAACCACGAGCTGAGCACAAACAACAACACGCTGGCCACGAACAGCCGCACCGCGCCAAAGCGCTGCGTCAACCAGCCGGTGAGCGGCAGTGCGATGGCATTGGCCACGCCAAAACTGGTGATGACCCAAGTGCCCTGGCCCGGGCTGACGCCCAGGTTGCCGGCGATGGACGGGATGGAGACGTTGGCAATCGACGAGTCCAGCACGTTCATGAAGGTGGCCAGCGACAAGGCCACCGTGCCCAGCAGGCGGGCCGTGCCTTGCAGCGGTGGGTGGTCCAGCGGTGCGGCTGCGGGTGCGGGTGCGGTTGCGGCTGCGGGTGTGGATGACGTGGCCATCAATGCGCCTGGCTGGCCGCCAGCGCGGCGGTGGTGGATGAGCCGGCCGACGGCCGTGCGGCGGTGGCCGGCAGCGGCACGGCGCTGCCGCGGCGGCCCGCCAGGTTGGCCTGCACCACCCGCGCCACCTCGGTGTCTGCAGCCTGGCTGAGCACGTCAAACACCTGGGTCTGTGCCACCGGTTGGCTGCGTGGGCTGTCGGCCAGGGTCTTGCCGCTGACGTCGGTCACATCCACCTCCACCTCCATCGACAAGCCCACCCGCAATGGGTTGGCTGCCAGTTCTTTGGGGTCCAGCGTGATGCGCACCGGCACCCGCTGCACCACCTTGATCCAGTTGCCGGTGGCGTTTTGCGCCGGCAGCAGCGCAAACGCCGCACCGGTGCCCGCACCCAGGCTGCTGATGCGGCCGTGGTAGACCACTTTCTGGCCATACACGTCGGCCGTCAGGTGGGCGGGCTGGCCCAGGCGCAGGTTTCTGAGTTGGCCCTCCTTGAAGTTGGCGTCCACCCACAGTTTGTCCAGCGCCACCACCGTCATCAGCGGGGTGCCGGCAGCCACGCGCTGGCCGATCTGCACACTGCGCTTGGCCACCACGCCGTCCAGCGGGGCCGGCAGGTCGGCGCGGCGCAGTGTCAAAAACGCCTCGCGCACCCGCACGGCGGCTTTTTGCACCCCGGGATGCCTGGCGATGCTGGTGTTGTCGGTCAGGCTTTGGTTGGAGGTGAGCGATTCACGCGCTGCGGCCAGCGCCGACTGCGCCGCCAGCAGTGCGTTGTTGGCGCTGCCCAGTTGGGCTGTCATGTGGGCAAATTCCTCTTTGCCCACGGCGCCGCTGGCCAGCAGCGGGGCGCGGCGATTGACATCGTCCTGCGCCCGATTCACCTCGGTTTGCGCACGCGCCAACTCGGCCTGGCGCAGGCTGATCTGGGCGCCAAAAGTGGCGTTGTTGGCAAACAGGGTGCGGGTCTCGCGCACGCTTTGCGCCAGTTGTGCGCTGGCCTGGTCCAGCGCCACCTGGGCATCGGCCGGGTCCAGCTTGACCAGCGGCTGGCCGGCGGCCACCTGGTCGGCCTCGTCGGCCAGGATGGCCACCACCGTGCCCGCCACCTGCGGCGTGATCTGCACCACATTGCCGTTGACATAGGCGTTGTCGGTCGATTCGACGTGCTTGAGTGCCAGTGCCCAGTACGCGCCATAAGCCACACCGGCCAGCAGCACGGCCACGGCGATCAGGCCCAGCGCCTTGCGGCGTGGGTTGGTGGGCCGGCTGGCCGGCAGGGTGGCGGCAGACGACAGGGCCGTGTCGGGCTCGGTGGGCGCAGGGGCTTGGGGCATGGATGGCGGATCAAAAAAGTGGCGGTGGCGGTGGCGGTGGCGGTGGGCTGCGCTCAATGGGCAGCGACGGGTTGGACATGGGCCGATGTCGTGGTGGTGGCCGTGGTGGTGGTCGTGGTGCTGCTGGGTGTGCTGTCTATCCAGCCACCACCCAGCGCGTGCATCAGCGCCACCTGGCTGTCCAGCGTGCGGGCTTGCAGGTCGATGGCCTGGCTGCGCTGGGCCAGCACCGCAGATTCAGCGGCCAGCACCACCAGTTGGGTGCCCAGGCCGGCGCGGTAGCGCTGCACGGCCAGGTCGTAGGCGGATTCGGTTGCGGCCAGGGCTTGCACTTGCTCGGCCTGCTGGCGCGCCAGGGATTGCAGCTGCGTGCCGGCGTCGGCCACCTCGTGCGCAGCGGCCAGCACGATGCTGTTGTAAGCGGCCACGGCGGCATCGGCCTCAGCCGCCTTGGTGCGCAAGTTGGCACGCAGCCGGCCGCCATCAAACAGGGGCAGGCGCAGCGCCGGGCCAACGCCGATGTTGCGGCTGGGCAGCGCCAGCAGGCGGTCCAGGCCCAGCGCGTTGAGGCCGATGAAACCGACCAGGTTGATGTCGGGGTAAAACTGGCTGCGGGCCAGCGCCACGTCTTGGGCTGCGGCCTCCACGCGCCAGCGCGCGGCCACCACATCGGCGCGCCGGCCCAGCAGGTCAGCACCCACGCGCTGTGGCGTGGGCAGGGCCGTCAGCGTGTTCAGGCGTGGGCTGATGTCGGCCAGCGCCTGCGGTGGCTGGCCACTGAGCAACGCCAGTTGATGGCGGGCCAGCGCCATCTGGCCGGTCAAGGCCTCGATCTGGGCGCGGCTAGCGGGCAAGCTGCCTTCGGCCAGGCGTTGCTCCAGCAGCGTGTCCAGGCCGGCCTGCACCCGCTGCCGGGTCAGACCCAGCTGAGCCTGGCGTTGGGCCAGGGTGCGCTGCGCAATCTCACGCTGGCTGGCCAGCCGCGCCAGGCCCACCCAGGCCCACGCCACATTGGACGCCAGCAACACCCGGGCGGCTTGCAGGTCAGCCTGGGCGGCTTGCTGCTGGCCCAGCGCGGCTTGCAGTGCGGCGTCATGCTTGCCAAAAAAGTCCAGCTCGATGTTGGCACTGAGCTGCAGGTTGGCGCTGGTCAAGGTGGCGCCGCCCAGCGGGGGTGGGTAGATGCCACGCTCGGTGTAGCGCTGGCGGCTCACGTCCAGCCCCACACCGGCTTGTGGGCCTTGTGCGCCACGGGTGCTGTCCAGCGCGGCGCTGGCGCGGGCCAGGCGGGCGGCTGCGGCGGCCAGGCTGGGCTGGTCGGCCAGGGCTTGGTTGACCACGGCGTCCAGGCCTGGGTCACCCAGTGCCTGCCACCACTGGGCCGTGGGGAAGGCGGTGTTGGTGTCCAGCGGCAAGCCGGCAGCGGGTGCAGCCAACAGCGGCAGCGGCGCGGGCAGGCCGCCCGGCGTGGCACAGCCGGCCAGCAGCGCAATGGCCGACAGTGCGGCCACCGCCTGCATGGCCAACACCACCAGGATGGGGCGGGAGATAAGGGTCATGAGACATCCTTGTGGGCAGATTTGGCAGTCTGGGCCGCCGGCACCGCTGGCGCGGTCTGGGCCATCGGCTCGCGCAGCGCATCACCGTTGGTCACCATGCGCTGCAGCAGGCCAATCAGCAGCAACCATTCGCTGTGCTCAAAACCGGCCATGTGGGCGTTCAGCACGTCGGACAGCACGGCGGGCACATGCTGCGACACCGCACGCCCGGCGTCGGTCAGCACCAGTTGCACCACCCGGCGGTCTAGCAGTGACCGCTCGCGCCGCAGCAGGCCTTTGGCCTCCAGCCGGTCCAGCGCCCGGGTCATGGCGCCGGGGTCCAACGCCTGGTCACGCGCCAGCGCGGCCATCGTGGCGCATTCACCACGCGCCAGCTTGTACAGCGGCAGCCACTGCGCGTGGGTCAGGTCATGGGCCGCCAGTTTGCGGTCCACCTGCAGCAACACCGACTGCATCACCCGCTTCATCAACAGGCCCACGCTGGTGTCGGGCCGCAGTGATTCAGCGCTGTAAAAGGCCACCGGCGCTGGTGACTTGGCTGCTGTCTCGGCGGATGGATCGGCGGATGGATCGGCGGATGGCTCGGCGGATGGCGCGGCGGATGGCGCGGCGGATGGCTCGGCGGAGGGCGCGGCGGATGGCACGGGCGGCGGCGGCTGGGCGGGGGTGGCTTGCTCTGGCATGGTTCGCAATGTAATTGCTTATGCAACAATTGTGTAGGCAGTAGTTGTTTAGGCGTGCATTTGACAGGGTCTTCCCGGAGCGCCACCTACACTGCCGCCATGGCCAATCCCACCAACCGACCTGCCTCCACCACGCCCCGCTCACTCTCGGGTCTGGGTCCGTTCTTGCGGCCTTACTGGCTGGGCATCGTCGCGGCGCTGCTGTTTTTGGTGCTGGCCGCCGTCAGCACGCTGTTGTTCCCGATCGCGCTCAAATCGCTGATCGACCAGGGTGTGGTGGCGGCTGACCCCAACGCCAGGTTGGTGGCCTTGCGCGGCCACTTTTTGGCGCTGTTTGGGGTCGGCGCCGGCCTGGGGCTGTTCTCGGCGCTGCGCTTTTATGCCGTCACCTGGCTGGGCGAGCGGGTGACGGCCGACCTGCGCAATGCCGTCTACGCCCATGTGGTGCGGCAAAGCCCGGCGTTTTTTGAGACCACCGCATCGGGTGAGGTGCTGAGCCGCCTGACCACCGACACCACGCTGGTGCAAACCGTTGTGGGCAGCAGCTTGAGCATGGGCCTGCGCAACGCGGTGATGGGCGCGGGCGCCATGCTGATGCTGATCATCACCAACCCGTACGTGATGACGCAGGTGCTGGGCATGCTGATTTTGGTGGTGCTGCCCAGCCTGTACTTTGGCCGCCGGGTGCGCAAGCTCAGCCGCGCCAGCCAAGACCGGGTGGCCGATTCCAGCGCCATTGCCGCCGAGGTGCTGAACGCGATTCCGGTGGTGCAGAGCTACGGCCAAGAGCGGCGCGAGGCAGCGCGTTTTGACAAGGCCACCGAGGCCGCGTTTGAGGTGGCCGTCAAGCGCACCCGGGTGCGGTCACTGCTGGTGGGCTTCATCATCACCGCCACCTTTGGCGCGCTGCTGTGGGGCCTGTACCAGGGCACACAAGCCGTGGCGGCCGGGCGCATCACTGCCGGCCACCTGGGCCAGACGGTGGTGTTTGTGATCATCCTGGTCAGCAGCGTGGCGGTGCTGAGCGAGGTGTACGGCGATTTGCTGCGCGCTGCCGGCGCCACCGAGCGGCTGATGGAGTTGCTGGCCGCCGTGTCCCCGGTGGCCGAGCCGGCTGCGCCGCGTTTGCTGCCGGCCACTGCTGCCGGCTCGGCTGTCAGCCTGGACCATGTCACCTTCCACTACCCGTCACGGCCCACGCTGCCGTCGCTGCGCGATTTTTCACTGCAGGTGGCGCCGGGCGAGACGGTGGCCATCGTCGGCCCCAGCGGCGCCGGCAAAAGCACGGTGTTCCAGCTGCTGCTGCGGTTTTATGACGCCAGCAGCGGCACCGTGGCGGTGGACAGCCTGCCGGTGCAACAGGTGGCGCTGGCCGATCTGCGCCGGCGGGTGGGCATCGTGCCGCAGGACAGCACGATTTTTTCCACCAGCGCACTCGAGAACATCCGCTACGGCCAGCCCGACGCCAGCGATGCCGAGGTGATCGCCGCCGCAAAAGCCGCGTTTGCGCATGACTTCATCAGCGCCCTGCCCGAGGGTTACACCACCTTCCTGGGTGAACGCGGTGTGCGCCTGAGCGGCGGCCAGCGCCAACGCATCAGCATCGCGCGCGCGATGCTCAAAAACCCGCCGCTGCTGCTGCTGGACGAAGCCACCAGCGCGCTGGATGCCGAGAGCGAGCGCATGGTGCAGGCCGCGCTTGAATCGGCCATGAGCGGCCGCACCACGCTGGTCATCGCGCACCGGCTGGCCACCGTCAAGCAGGCTGACCGCATCGTGGTGATGGACGCCGGCCGCATCGACGACATCGGCAGCCATGACGAGTTGGTGGCGCGCGGCGGGCTGTATGCCCGGCTGGCGGCGATGCAGTTTGGCGTGGAGGGGGTGGGGGTGTGAGGCGGCAGCGGGCGCATAATTTATGCGCACAAACGATGGAGAAATCCCATGCTGCTTGCCGACAAGCCTGCCAAAGCGCCCAAGCGGGCGGTCAACCTCAGCCTGAACGCAGAGGTGCTGGACAAAGCCCGCGCGCTGGGCATGAACCTGTCCGCCACGGTGGATGTGTTGTTGGCCGACGAAGTGCGCAAGCAATACTGGGCGCGCTGGAATACCGAGAACAAAGACGCCATCGCCCACTACAACGCCCGCATTGAGCGCGAGGGCCTGCCACTGGCGCGCTACCGCAGCTTCATGAAAGGCGCTTGATGGCGCGCTTTGACGTCTACGCCAACCCCGACACGGCCGAGCAAGCGCACACCCCGTATTTTCTGGATGTGCAAAACGACTACATCGACCACCTGGCCACCCGGGTGGTGATCCCGCTGCGCACCGCGCCAGACTTCGGCCCCCGGCCGCGCAACCTGAACCCCATGATCCGCTTCAACACACAAGACCTGGTGCTGGACACCGCTGCCCTGGGTGCTGTGCCGCTGAGCGTTTTGCGCCTGCCGCTGGGTGAGTTGCGGGCGTCGCGTGCGGCCGTGCAAGAGGCGCTGGACACTCTTATTGTAGCTTATTGACTTGGCCAATCCACCAAGCGCTGCAAGCCCGGCTGAGCACGCCCGCCCCATCCGCAACCAGTACGAAACCCTGATGCGCCAGGTGTTTACCCACGGCGTGGCCAAGGGCGACCGCACCGGCACCGGCACCCGCAGCGTGTTTGGCCACCAGATGCGGTTTGATTTGAATGAAGGGTTTCCGCTGGTCACCACCAAAAAGGTGTTCTTGAAAGCGGTGATCCTCGAATTGCTGTGGTTTTTGCGTGGTGACAGCAACGTCAAATGGTTGCAGGAGCGTGGCTGCACCATCTGGGACGAATGGGCCCGTGCTGACGGCAGCCTGGGGCCGGTGTACGGCGTGCAGTGGCGCAGCTGGCCCACCCCAGCCGGTGGCCACATCGACCAGATTGCCCAGGTGGTGCAGCAGCTCAAGACCAACCCCGACAGCCGCCGCATCGTCGTCAGCGCTTGGAACGTGGCCGAGCTGGACCAGATGGCGCTGATGCCCTGCCACGCGCTGTTCCAGTTTTATGTGGCGCCGGCCACCACACCCGGCGGCCGGGGCCGGCTGAGCTGCCAGCTGTACCAGCGCAGCGCCGACATTTTTTTGGGCGTGCCCTTCAACATCGCCAGCTACGCCCTGCTGACCATGATGCTGGCCCAGCAGTGCGACCTGGACCTGGGGGATTTCGTCTGGACCGGGGGGGATTGCCATATTTACAACAACCACCTCGAACAGACCGCGCTTCAGCTTTCGCGCGAGCCCTTCAGCTACCCGGACATGCGCATACGCCGGCGGCCTGATTCGATCCTCGATTACCACGACGGGGACTTTGAACTTCATGGCTACCAATGCCATCCTCACATCCCCGGGAAGGTATCGAAGTGAAGGCAGATGAACTGCCGTCACGCTGCATTGCTTCCACTGGTGCTGGCCGATGAGTAGTCGAGCACCCCTCGCACTCATCGCCTCCGTCGCCCGCAACGGCCGCATCGGCGCGGGCGGTGGGCTGGTCTGGCATGAGCCGGCCGACCAGCGCTGGTTCCGCCAGCAGACCCTGGGCTGCCCGGTAGTGATGGGCCGCAAGACCTGGGATTCGTTGCCCGCGCGGTTCCGCCCACTGCCCGGCCGGCGCAACATCGTGGTGACACGGCAAATGGGCTGGGCGGCCGAGGGCGCTGAAGTGGCGCACACGCTGGATGCCGCGCTGGCCCTGGCGCGCAGCCAGCCCGCCACCCGCATTTTTGTGATCGGCGGCGCCCCGCTGTATGCCGCCGCGCTGCCGCTGGCTGACGAGCTGGTGCTGACTGAGATCGACGCCGACCTGCCCGGCGACACCAGTTTCCCAACGTGGAACCGCAGCGACTTTGAAGAAACCCGGCGTGAGGCCCACCACAGTGATGGCCCACCCGCCTGCCGCTACGATTTTGTGTTTTACCAACGGGTTTGACCAACAACACCAGCCACAGCGCTGAAAAGCGGCGCTGACAACACCAGGAGACATCGCATGTCAGGACACGGATTTCACGTACACGGCCCGCATGACCACGCACTGGAACATGCCGCCGAGCACGGCGACAAAGACACCTTCACCAGCAGCATTGCGGTGATGACCGCCGTGCTGGCCACGGTGGGCGCGCTGTTCTCGTACATGGGCGGGGCCACCCAGGCCAACGCCGGCCTGTACAAGAACAACGCCGCCATCAAAAAAACCGAGGCCGGCAACCAGTGGAATTACTACCAGGCCAAGAGCGGCAAGCAAAACCTGGCTGAGCTGGCCATCATGCTGGTGGCCGACGACAAAAAGCCGCAGTACCAGCAAGAGGTGGAGCGCTACAAAAAAGAGAAGGCCGAGATCAAGACCGCCGCCGACAAGCTGGAGGCGCAGTCGGCCGATTGGGACAAACAATCTGACGGCCAGATGCACCTGCACCACCGCTGGGCGCAGGCCACCACTGCGCTGCAAATCTCGATCGCGCTGGCGGCCATCGCACTGCTGACGCGGCGCAAATGGCTGGGCTACGGCGTGGCCGGTGTGGCGCTGTTGGGTATCGCGCTGGGCGGGCTGGCGCTGGCCCACCTCTGAGGCCGGGTTGGTTGGCCGGGTTGTGGGCCAGGCCGCTGGTGGGGTGGCCGGCCCGGTGGCCTGGCCAGCGCCGCCAGCACCTGCACCAGCCCGGCCCCCAGGCCCAGCGCCACGCCCACGCGCCAGGCCAAGTCATACGAGCCCAGCCTGTCGTACAGCACACCGCCACCGTAAGCGCCCAAAAAGCTGCCCATCTGGTGGCTGAAAAACGCCAGGCCCTGAATCATGGCCTGCCAGCGCAGGCCAAACATCTGCGCCACCGCACCTGACACCAAGGGCGCCACGCCCAGCCAAAGAAAGCCCATCAGCCCGGCAAAGACCCAGGTGGTCTCGGGCGTGGGTGGGGCGATGAAGTAAGCCGCCAGCACGATGGACCTGCAGATGTAGATGGCGCCCAGCAGCACACCCTTGTTGTAGCGCCCGCCGGCCCAGCCAAAAAACAAGCTGCCCAGCACGTTGAAGCCGCCGATCAAGCCCAGTGCCTGGGCGCCCAGCATCGGGCTTTGGCCACACACCGCCAGGTAGGCCGGCAGGTGGGTGGTGATGAACACCAGCTGCATGCCGCAGACAAAGTAGGCCGCCGCCATCACCACAAACGGCGGTGTGCGCAGCGCGGCCAGCACAGCTTGGGCGGCGCCAATGCCGTCCAGCCCGTCGGGCAGCGCCTGGCCATCGGCACCGGTGGGTGCAGGCGGCAGCGGCTGGCGGTCGGTGCGGCCAGCCAGCCAGGCCGCCGGCAGCATCAGCAACGCCAGCACCGCAAAACCCAGCACGCCGGCACGCCAGCCCCAGGCCTGCAGCAGGCCCTGGCCCAGCGGTGCAGCCACCAGCGCACCCAGGGAGCCAGCGGCCGACACCAGCCCCAACACCATGCTGCGCGACGCCGCAGACACCGACCGCGCCGCCACCGCCATGCCGATGGCCGAGCCGGTGCAGGCCATCGCCGCACCCACCAACAGCCCGGCCCCCAGCATCACGCTGCCCAAGCTGCGCGCCTGCGCCAGCACCAGCAGCGCCAGCAGGTACAGCGCCGCACCCGCCAACATGATGCGGCGAAAGCCGATGCGCGCCACCCAGGCCCCGGCCACCGGTTGCAGCAAGCCCCAGACAAGGTTTTGCAGCGCAATAGCCAGCGTGAAATCAGCCACCGACACACCCACCTCGCGCGTGATGGCCGGCATGAACAGGCCCAGGCTCTGGCGCAAACCCATCGCCAGGCTGAGCAGCAGCGACGCGCCCAGCAGGATGGGCAGCACGGGGCGCAGCGTGTGCAGGGCAGGCGGTTTTTTGCTCATCCGGCCACGCTAAGCCGCATCAGCACAACGGCCTGTCACCTGCAGGCCAGGGCGGTCCCCCAGCCGCAGCGGTGCGGCTGGCAAATCGATCAGTTGACGACGATCAGTTGACGACCAACCGCGGCGCCCCGCTGGCCTTGCCAATCTGCCCCACCACCGCCGCTTGGCCAAAGCCGTGGCGCTGAAACACCGCCAGCACCGCATCCACCGCCGATGGCGCACACGTCACCAG
>JANPOW010000361.1:0-3761 GCA_031428185.1 Betaproteobacteria bacterium
GCCATCACCCCGGCGCCAGGCGCCCCCGCCGGCGCCAGTGCGCGGGGCGGCTTGGCGCTGGCCTGGGCCAGCCGCGCCGGCCCGCACCACCTCAACCAGGATTGCGCCGGTGCCTGCTGGCGCCCAGCCGATGCCGGCGGCGGCCTGGCCCTGGCCGTGGCCGATGGTGTCACCCACGGCGCAGCCGGTGACGTGGCCGCCCTGGCCCTGGTGCAGCACTGGCTGGCCGGCCCGGGGCCGGGGCAGGGCGTGCAGCAGTTCTTGCTGGCTGCCGAGCCCGCCGTGGCCGCTGCGCTGCGCCAGCACACCCCCGAGCCCGGCGCCGCCACCGGTGCTGCGTGCTGGCTGCAAGCAGACGGCACCGGCTGGGCCACCCGCGTGGGTGACTGCCGGCTGCTGCGCGCCGTGCCGCCACCGGCTGGGGCCGGCGCAGAGATCTGGCAAGTTCAGCCGCTGCTGCCCGACCAGACCCATGCACTGGTCTACCCCGCGCTGCACCTTGACGCGGCCGACGCCGATGCCGCGCATCAACCCGCCCGCATGGTGGGCTGCGGCAGCCTGGGTGAGCCGGAGTGGGTGCAAGTGGCGCTCGGCCCCGGTGATCTGCTGCTGCTGGCGTCGGACGGACTGCACACCGCCCTGGCGCCGCAAGACTGGTCCAGCGTGCTGCAACGCTGCCTGGGCGCTGGTGCCCCTGCACCGGCCGCCGCACTGCCGGCCCTCGTCAACGATCTGCTACAAACCGCCGTCGCCCGTGGTAGTGACGACGACATCACCGTGTTGGCCCTGCTGCGCAGCGCCGCTCAACAGCCCCCAGCCAAAGGACCGTAGCCGTGACACGCCGCCGCACGTCGGTCATCGGTGCAGCGCGTGCGCCGCAAGCCGCGCCCGTTGATGTGCAGCTCCCAGCGTTGCGCCAGTGGGCTGCCATGGCGGTGCGAGAACTGGTGCTCAGCGCCGACGGCGACCCGCAGCAAGAGCTTGCCCGCCTGGCCGACACCCGGCGCCGCTGGCGCATCGCGCATGGCCGTGAAAAAGGCAACCCCGAAACCGACAGCGGCCGCAGCATGCTGGAGCGTCTGGCCCCGGACAACAAGGGCAATGTGTATTGGCGCAAACAGTTCACCGATACCAATCGGGTGTGGATGGCCAACGAAACCGATGTGCTCAAACGCTGCATGGATGTGGACCCGCAGGGCACAACGCTGGCCTGCCATGTCAGCCGCATGACGCTGGCAGGCCAGACCCGCCTGGTGGAAGTCACCACCCGGGACGCCGGCCCTAACCTGGGCATGTGGCAAGACTTTGCGCCGTGCTCCGGCGTGGGCGCAGCGGCCCTGCCGTTGCCCCTGTTTGCGCAACCCGTGGTGTTGGGCGCAGTTGTGCGTCAGTTGCTGATTGCCTTGCGCGCGCTGGCTGAGCACCAGGTGGTGCACACGGATCTCAAACCCGGCAACCTGTGCCTGGCCATGCCCAAAGGCGACGGTGCCTGGGTGGTTGGCAAAGGCACCGTGCAAGGCCGCTGGAACCTGCGGGACCTGCCGCTGCAACTGATCGACTTTGAAATCGGCTTTGCAAGCGGCATCGCCCGCCAACCTCACCCGGGGGACAACCCCAACCAGTCACCCTACCTGCGCGCCTGCCACCGTGTTGCCCTGGCGTTGCCCGACGACCATGACCGCGCGGAAGTGATGAGCGGCATCGACTGGGGTACCGATGCCTGGGCCACCGGCTTCATGTTGGCCGAGTGGTGCGAGCAGGCAAAAGCGTTCATCGCAGCTTACAGAGATGCGTTTGACCAGCGCTGGGGTTTTGCCAGCCCGGCCTGGCACGCAGCCGACCGAGCCCTGTCACCGATACAGGTGGACCTGGTCTGGCTGGCTACTTTTGCCACCACGCTGCAAGCGCAAGAGCGCCCGCTGGCTGACGCCGGCAAACGCCGCCTGCCCGCACGCGATTACAAAGATCTGCTGCGCAGCCTGTGGGGCCAGCTGGAAGACAAGTTCCCGCCCCTCAATCCCAGCGCACAAGCTGCTGCCAGCACCGTCACCTTCAGCCTGATCGACCCGGAAGCACCGCTGGCTGAGGAAGCCCGGCCCAGCCGCTGGCGTCTGGCTGCCCAGGCCGGCCACCGCCGCAGTGCAGCCCTTGCGGCAGCGGCGGTGGCCAGTGCCAGCCGCACCGCCGCTAAGCTGTCCCGCAGGCGGGCGCCACTGGCCACAGGCGCGCTGCTGGCCGCCGCCGCCGCGCTGGGCATCAGCAACGCCCAGGCCCTGCGCCACACCGGCACAGGCAGCACAGCCTGGCTGGCGCAAGGGCTTCTGGCGGTGTCGCTCAACCCGGCTGTGCCGTATGCCCTGACCTCGGCACTGGCCACCCCGCCGCGCCACTTGCTCAACAGCCTTGACCCCGGCCAAGGCGACGCGCTGGCACTGCAAACACTGGTGCAGGCAGAGCCTGCCTACCGCGCGCTGGTTGACCGCAGCGCTGACGGCGCACTGCAGCCCGCCACCCTGGGCCAATTGGCCCGCCAACGCGAGGCCGACCTGCGCAGCCTGCGTGTGCTGGCCAGCCTGGCCGACGCCGCGCTGGCTGGTGCGCAGGCCAAAGGTTTGTCTGCCCGCTTGCTGGTGCGCGTCAGTGAGGCCGGCAACCTGCTGGAGCAAGCCGCTGGCAAGCCGGTGCCGGTTGCCGACCCGGCCCAGGCCATCAACGCACTGGCCCGCCTGCAGGCCACGCAGAGCTGGCCCATGGCCGCCTGGCTACTGGCCCACTACCACGCCTGCTACGCGCCCGATGCCGGCGCCCAGCACCTGCCGGCCGCGCTGGCCCTGCTGGTGGTGGTGCCGGCCCGCGCGCCGGGCGGTGATTTCTACCCCGCCTGGGGCCGCGAATGGCAGGGCCGCCAGCAAGGCCATCGGCCGCTGTGCCACTTCAGTGATTGACCAGCAGCCCGCCCCCACCGCCCCGCCCGCTGCCCCACGCAAATCACCAACCCACACCCCACCGAGACCGCGCCATGCCCTGCCCCGCGCAACCCTGCCCACCGGGCCAGCCCCCGGCCAACCACCTGCACACGCTGCGCCGCGTGGCCATCGCCGTGCTGGCGCTTGCTGCCGTGCAGCCGGCTGCGGCGCAGCAGCCATCGGCCACCGGCGTGCCGGGCATCGTCACCAGCGGCGACCACAAAAAGCTGC
This sequence comes from Betaproteobacteria bacterium, assembly GCA_031428185.1. Classification (GTDB taxonomy): domain Bacteria; phylum Pseudomonadota; class Gammaproteobacteria; order Burkholderiales; family Burkholderiaceae_C; genus Pseudaquabacterium. The sequence continues at coordinate 3,198 of JANPOW010000361.1, forward strand.
AAGGCGACCTTGCCGCGGTTATCGCCGAAAGAGACGCACTGCAAAAAAGGCTTGACCTGGCAGTGCCCGCGCAAACCCGGGTCGAAGCCCGCGCCACTGCCGCCGAGAAGTTGGCCAAAGCCCGGCCCGATGGCGTGCCCCGCGAACAACTCGACGCCCTGCGCAAAGACCTCGACACCACCCGCCTTGCGCGTGACGCCGCCCTGGCCGACGCCGAAGACACCAAAGCCCAACTCACCAAAACCCGCACCGACCTGGCCCGCGCCACCGCCGCCGGCAAGGACGACAGCGCCCTGCGCGCCGAGCGTGACCGCCTGAAGGCCGAGCTGGCTGCCCAGCAAGACAGCCTGGCCGCGCTGCGCCGGCAGGTGGCTGAGCGCGACAAGCGCATCGCCACCCTGCAAGCAGCGAATGCCGCGCAGACCGCGCAGACCGCAGCGCCCAGCCCCCCGGTTGCCACCAGCCCGCCGCCCCAGCCCACCGCATCCCCACCTTCGCCAAGCACATCCACAGCCGCCGCCACCCCACCGCCAGTGGCCGCGCCGCCCGCCAACGGCACCGAAC
>JANPOW010000362.1:0-3852 GCA_031428185.1 Betaproteobacteria bacterium
CGGCGCAGCAGCACCAGCAAATACACCCCACCCAGCAGCGCCGTCAGCACCCCCACCGGCAGCTCTTGTGGGGCGATGACGCTGCGGGCAGCCACGTCAGCCGCCAGCAGCAACACACCACCCGCTGCGGCCGACAAGGCCAGCAAGGCCGCGTGTGTGACCACCACCCAGCGCCGCACCAGATGCGGCGCCACCAGGCCCACAAAGGCCACCAGCCCGGCCTGCGACACCGCACTGCCGGTGGCCAGCGCCATCAACACCACCAGCAGCAGGCGCACTGCGGGCAGGTGGAGGCCCAGGCTGGCGGCGCTGGCCTCGCCCAGCACCAGGGCGTCCAGCACACGCGCAAAACACACCGCCAGCGGCAGCAGGATCAGCAGCGCGGCAGCCAGCAGGACCACGCTGTCCCAGCCCAGAAAACCAGTGGTGCCGAGCAAAAACACCTGCTTGCCGCGCAAGGCCTCGGGCGAGACCAGCAGCAGCAGATCGGACAGCGCGCCCATCAACACGCCCACCACCACGCCGCAAAGCAGCAGCTTGATGGGCCGCGCCGCACCGCCGGCCAGCAGCAGCGTCAGGCTGACACCGCCCAGCGCGCCGGCAAATGCCGCGCCCACCAGGCCCAGGCGCAGCAACCAATCGGCCGTGGCCAGGCTCAGCGGTGAGCCACCCACACCCGCCACCATCCCGCCGATGGCCAGCACCGCCACCACACCCAGGCTGGCGCCAGCAGCCGAGCCCAGCAGAAAAGGATCGGCCAGCGGGTTGCGGAACAAGCCTTGCGCCAGCGCACCCGCCAGGCCCAGCAAGCCACCCGCTGCCAGTGCGCCCAGCGTGCGTGGGGCGCGGATGGCGCGGATCAGCTCGGCCTCGTCGGCCCAGGCCAGGCTCAAGCCCTCGCTGCCAGCCGCCAGCCCGGCCGCCACCAGCAGCAGCGCCAGGCCGGCCAGCAGCCCGCCCAGACGCCAGGGTGTCAGCCAGCAGGTGGGCGCGGGCTCAGTGGGCGGCAGCGGCGCGGCCATGGCGTGGCTCATGGGGCTTTGCCGGCCGGGCCGGATGGGCCGGCCGCAACCGCAGGCAGCCCGGCCAGGCAATCGGCGATCACATCGGCCGCTTCGGCCAGGCGCGGGCCGGGGCGGATCAGCACCTCATACCGTGCTTCGACAAAACCGCAACTGCGCCTCAGGCGCAGCGCGTTGATGGCAGACCAGCCGGGGCGCTTGGGCATCTCGGCCAGGTTGCGGGCGGCGGCCATCACCAGGTCGGGCTGGGCGCGCACCACAAACTCCGGGTTGAGCTTGGGGACGGGCCCCATGCTGGCCGGCACCACATTGCCCAGGCCCAGCTTGATGAGCGTCTCGCCGATGAAGCTGGATTCCCCCGCCGCATACGGTGCGGCCGAGACCTCAAAGTAGACTTTTTTGCCACGCAACGCGGCCGGCACCCGGGCCGCGGCGGCCGCCATCTGCGTCTCGATGCGCGCCCACACCACGTCGCCCTGCCCGGGCTGGCCCAGCGCCAGGGCCAAGGTCTGCAGCACACGCCGGGTGTCGGGCAGGGTTTTGGCCTCCAGCGCCAGCACGGTGAGGCCCAGCGATTCCAGCCGCTCGATCACGCGCGACGAGAGTGCTGCCAGCACCAGGTCCGGCTTGAGGCTGACGATGCGCTCAATCTGCGTGTCCTCCAGACCACCCAGCTTGGGCAGCGCCAGCACGCTGGCCGGCCAGTTGGAGAAACGGTCGGTGCCCACCAGCCGGTTGCAGGCTTGCAGCGCACACACCGACTCGGTGAGTGAGGGCAGCAGGCTGACGATGCGCTGCGCCGGGTGAGGCAGGCTGATCTTGCGGCCGCGGTCGTCTTGCACGGTGATGGGAGTTTCAGCCGCGCTGGCGGCCAAGCTGCTGCCACACAGCAGCAGCAAGCACACCAGCATCCACACCGGTTTGGGCCTGCGTCCTGTTGTCATTCCATCTCCTGTTTGACCACCAGCGCGCAGCCGGCCACCATCAGCGTGACCCGGTTGCACGCGGCCGCCACCTGCTGGTGGACATGGCCCAGCGCATCAATAAACCGCCGTGCCTCGGCCGACAGGGGCGACACACCCAGGCCGATCTCGTTGGACACCAGCACCAGCGGGCCGGATGCACTGCGGATGGCCTGGGCCAGCGCTACCGTGGCAGCGTGCAACTGGGCGGCATCGGTTGCCGGCCCGTACATCGGCATGGCCAGTTGGGTCAGCCACAGCGTCAGGCAATCCACCACCAGCAAGCGTTGCAGCGTGCTGGCGCTTGTGATGGCCTGGGCCAGATCGGCGTTGTCGCCCGCACCCGCACCCGCCAGCTCCAGCGTGGCCAGGCCGGGCACCCGCAAGGCCCGCTCAACGCGGTGGCGCTGGATGCGTTGTGCCATCTCGGCATCCCCCGCCCACGCGGTGGCCAGCAGCAGTGCGTCACGCCCAGCCCCACCGGCCAGCCAGGCCGCCGCACGGCTTTCGGCCGTGCGTGACTTGCCACTTTTCTGGCCGCCCAGGATCAGCGCATGCGCTGCCATGGCCGGCCGCTGGGGCACCGGGGCTGGTAACGCACCGTCAAAAACCCCTGACGACCGGGCTGGTTGTAGCCGTAGGCCGTCTCGTAGGCCCGGTCAGCCAGGTTGTTGATGCGGGCGCCCAGCGTCCAGTCGCGGTCCAGCGCGTAGTCCAGCCGCACATCCAGCGTGGCATAACCGGCCAGGCGCAAGGTGTTGGCGGCGTTGTCAAAGCGCTGTGAATACGCGGCCAGCGTGCTGCCCACGGTCCAGGCGCCGGTGGTCCAGTCGGCTTGCGCCTTGGCCATGCTTTGCGCCCGGCGTGGCAGCAGTTTGTCAAAGTTGGCGCTGGCGGTGGTGTCGTTGCGCGGGTCCACCCGGTCCAGCGATGCACCCAGTGTCAGCGCATCAAAGTGGCCTTCGTAGGCCAGCGTCAGCCCCTCGATGCGGGTGCGGGGGATGTTGGTTGGCAGCGGCCCGCTGGCGATATAGCCCTTGATCAGGTGCTGGTAGGCGGTGGCACGCAGGCTGTGGGCGCCGGCCGTCCAGCGCACGTGGGCTTCAGCCTGTTTGCCGGTCTCGGGCTGCAGCAGCGGGTTGCCAAAACCAGGGTAGTAGAGCTGGTTGAAGCTGGGCATCACAAAACTGGTGCCGTAAGACGCACCCGCCCGCCACGCCGGCGAGAAGTTGTAGGCATAAGCCACAGCGCCGGTGGTCTTGGCGCCAAACTGCGAGTTGCTGTCGCGCCGCAGTGCGGCTTGCCACAGGTGGCCGTCGGCATTGCCGTTCAGGCCCAGCGCCAGGCCGTTGATGGTGCGGTCACTCAGGCTGAACGGCGCGCCGGGGCGGCTGACCTGCTGCTTGACCTGCTCCACCACCACCAGCGCACTGCCCAGCGGGGTCTTGACGCGGTTCTCCCAGCTGATCTGGTCTTGCGCGGTCTCGATCACACCCAGGGTTGAAAACGCGCTGGCCGACGACAAGGTGTTGTAGCTGTCCACCGCACGCGACACGCTCAGCTGGGTGTGCCACAGCGGGTGCGGCTTGCCACTGGCCTGCAGCAGTTGCAGGCGGTTATGCAGCCCGGCCTGGGCATCCGCGCCGGGGCCGTCGTCGTAGCCGCTGCGGCTATTGGACTCCAGCACCATCGCCTCGACCCGCCAGTCGGGTGCCACCTGCCAACCCAGGCGCAGGCTGCCACCGTCCTGGCGGAAGCCATCGCGGTCGGCGTTGAAGCTGCCGAAGGGGGCCTTGTCATTGGTGGCCGAGAAGCCGCGGGTTTCGGTGTGCTGCAGCTGCAGGCTGGCGTCGAAGGCGCCCTGGGCC
>JANPOW010000363.1:0-7869 GCA_031428185.1 Betaproteobacteria bacterium
TCCACCAACCCGCAGGCGCAGTTTTTGTGGGCGATCTTGCGCAACGGCTTCCATTACGCGGCGGTGCATCTGGCCGAGGTGGCTGAGTCCGCCCGTGAGCTGGACTTGGGCCTGCGCTGGGGCTTTGGCATGCAGCAGGGGGTGTTCGAGCTGTGGCAGGCGGCTGGTTGGTTGCAGGTGGCAGGCTGGGTCAAGGCCGACATCGACGCCGGCAAGGCACTGTGCAATGCGCCGCTGCCAGCCTGGGTGTTTGAAGGCCCGGTGGCCGACAAGACCGGTGTGCACACGCCTGAGGGCTCGTGGAGTGCGTCACAAAGCCGATTCATCCCCCGCTCAAGCCTGCCGGTGTATGCCCGCCAGCATTTCCCCGAGTCGCTGCTGGGTGACGGCGCCACACCCGCCATCCAGGCCGGCACCGAGGTCTTCAAGAACGATGAGCTGCGGCTGTGGACGCTGGATGGCCAGGTGCTGATTGCCAGCATCACCAGCAAGATGCATTTGATCGGCCCCGCTGTGATCGACGGGCTGTTGAAGGGTGTGGCGCTGGCTGAAGCGGGCTATGACGGCCTGGTGATCTGGTCGCCCGACGAGCCGTTTTCGGCCGGTGCCAACCTTGAAGCGATGTTGCCCACCTTCATGAAACTGGGCGCCAACGGCATCGCGCCCGAGATCAAGAAGCTGCAAGACGCGCTGCTGCGCCTGCGCTACGCCGCTGTGCCCACGGTGGCCGCCATGCGGGGCCTGGCACTGGGCGGCGGCTGCGAGATTGCGGTGCATTGCGCCAGGCGTGTTGCCCACATGGAAACCTATGTCGGCCTGGTCGAAGTGGGCGTAGGCCTGATCCCCGCTGGCGGTGGCCTGACCACCATCGCCCGCCGTAGCGCCGAGGCCGCAGCCGCCGCATCCAGCACCGACCTGCTGGCGTTTGTCAAAGAAGGCTTCACCGCAGCCGCCACCGCCCGGGTGGGCACCAGCGCGCTGGAGAGCCGGCAGATCGGCTACCTGCAAGCGGGCGACGTGATCGTGGCGCACAAGGACGAGTTGCTGTTCGTGGCCATCGCCCAGGTCAAGGCCATGGCCGCCAGCAACTGGCGTGCGCCGCTCAAAGCGTTGTTTCCGGTGGCGGGCCGCTCTGGCATTGCCACCATCAAAGCGCAGCTGGTGGGCATGCGGGATGGCGGCTTCATCAGCGCGCATGACTTCCACATCGGCGCGCTGATTGCCGACGTGGTGTGTGGCGGCGCGGTGGAGGCTGGCGCACTCGTGACCGAGGAGTATTTGATGGCGCTGGAGCGCAAGCATTTCTGCAGCCTGCTGGAACACCCCAAAACCCAGGAACGCATCATGGGTTTGCTGCAAACCGGCAAGCCGGTTCGGAATTGACCCAGGAGTCTTGGACATGCGCAAACAACTGCAAGACGCCTACATCGTTGCCGCCAGCCGCACGCCGATTGGCAAGAGCCACCGTGGTTTCTTCCGCAACACGCGGCCCGATGATTTGCTGGTGGCCGCCATCCAGGCCGCGCTGCGCCAGGTGCCGGGGCTGGACCCGGCCGCCATTGAAGACGCCATCGTCGGCTGCGCCATGCCCGAGGGCGAACAGGGCATGAACATGGCGCGGGTGGCTGTGCTGCTGGCCGGCCTGCCCAACAGCGTGGGCGGGATCACCGTCAACCGTTTTTGCGCCTCGGGCTTGTCCGCCGTGCAGATGGCGGCCGACCGCATTCGCGTCGGCGAGGCCGACGTGATGCTTGCCGCCGGCGCCGAGAGCATGAGCATGGTGCCGATGTCGGGCAACAAGCCGTCCTTCAACCCGGCCGTGTTTGCCAGGGACGAGAACATCGGCATCGCCTACGGCATGGGGCTGACGGCCGAGAAGGTGGCAACGCAGTGGAAGGTCAGCCGCGAGGCACAAGACGCATTTGCGCTGCAATCCCACCTCAAGGCGCTGGCGGCACAACAGGCCGGCGCGTTTGCCGACGAGATCACCCCAGTGCAGGTGGTGGAGCGCACGCCCAACCTGGCCACGGGTGAGATCAACATCAGCACCCGCAGCGTCAGCCTGGACGAAGGCCCACGCGCCGAGACCACGCTGGAGGCGCTGGCCAAGCTGCGCACGGTGTTTGCGGCCAAGGGCAGTGTGACCGCCGGCAACAGCTCACAAACCAGCGACGGCGCGGGTGCGTTGATCCTGGCCAGCGAGAAAGCGGTCAAGCAGTTCAACCTGCAGCCGCTGGCGCGTTTTGTCAGCTTTGCCTCGCGCGGGGTGGCGCCGGAATTGATGGGCATCGGCCCGATCGAGGCCATCCCCGCCGCCCTGAAAGCCGCCGGCCTGAGCTTGGCCGACATGGGCTGGATCGAGCTGAACGAGGCCTTTGCGGCCCAGGCGCTGGCCGTGATCAACACCGTGGGCCTCAACCCCGAGGTGGTCAACCCGATGGGCGGCGCGATTGCGCTGGGCCACCCGCTGGGCGCCACCGGTGCCATCCGTGCGGCCACCGTGGTGCATGCGCTGCGCCGCCACAAGCTGCGCTACGGCATGGTCACCATGTGTGTGGGCACGGGGCAGGGCGCTGCCGGCATTTTTGAGCGGGTGTGAGCGGGCTGATACCGTCGCGCTCCAGCCACCATCAGGAGACCAGCATGACCATCAAGACCGCCACCCTCAACGGCGTGGCCACCATCGAGATCGCCCGCCCCGAGAAGAAAAACGCGCTGACGCAGGCGATGTACACGGCGATGGCCGACGCGCTGGTGGCGGCCCAAGCCGACCCGGCGGTGCGCGCGGTGCTGATCACCGGCCAGCCGGGCTGCTTCACCTCGGGCAACGACCTGGAAGACTTCATGCAGCGCCCGCCCGTGATGGCCGAGGGCGCGCCGGTGTCGCCGGTCACCCGCTTCATGCACACCTTGCTGGACTTTGAAAAACCAGTCATCGCGGCCGTCACCGGCGCAGCGGTGGGCATCGGCACCACGCTGCTGCTGCACTGTGACCTGGTCTACGTCAGCGACGAGGCCCGCCTGGCAATGCCGTTTGTCAGCCTGGGCCTGGTGCCCGAGTACGCCAGCAGCCTGCTGATCCCGGCGCTGATCGGCCATGTCAAAGCGGCCGAGAAGCTGATGTTGGGTGAGCCCTTCAACGGCAGCGACGCGGTGGACTGCGGCATCGCCAACGCGGTGCTGCCGGCCACCGAGGTCGTCAACCATGCCCGCCGCATGGCCGAGCGCTTCAACACACTGCCGCCGTCTGCCGTGTGCGAGACCAAGCGGTTGATGCGCGAGCCGCAGAAGGCCCGTCTGCGTGAGGCCATGGCCACCGAGAACGCGCTGTTTGCCCAACGCCTGCGCAGCCCCGAGGCGGCTGAGGCCTTCCAGGCCTTCTTCCAGAAGCGCCGGCCCGATTTCAGCAAGTTCTGACCCGGAAGGCCCTGTCCGGGCCGGGCTCAGTCTTTTGGCACTGCGCGCGGCTTGCCCTGGGCGTCAATTGCCACGTAAGTCAAGTTGGCCTCGGTCACTTTCACCGTCTGCAAGTTGGCCGGGTTGCGCTCGGCAAACACCTCCACATGCACGGTGATGGACGTGTTGCCGATGCGGCTGACGCGGGCGTAAAAGCTCACCAGGTCACCCACCGACACCGGCTGCTTGAAGATGAACTGGTTGACCGCCACGGTGGCAATGCGGCCCTTGGCGATGCGTGAGGGCAGCACCGCGCCGGCCAGGTCCACCTGGGCCATCAGCCAGCCGCCAAAGATGTCGCCATTGCCGTTCACATCGGCCGGCAGCGGCATCACGCGCAGCACCAACTCACTGCCGTCAGGCAAACTCAGCGGCCCGGTCAGCGGCTGACTGGGGTTGGGGCTTGTGGAGTCGCGCATCGGCATCACCTGATCAGGTTGGTTGCGGGCCATTCTTTCATGCGGATCGGGTGTGCCACCCCGGCTCGACTTGCGCTGCCCAGCACCCCTCCCACCGGACTTATCGCCCTCTTCATGCGCCACTCTGCCGCCGCCCCAAGCCTGCCCAACCCTAACGCCCCGGGTGCTGCCCGCAGTGATTGGCGAACCCTTGGCAAGCTGCTGCCCTACCTGTGGCAATACCGCTGGCGGGTGGGCCTGGCGCTGGCGTTTTTGCTGCTGGCCAAGGTGGCCAATGTGGGCGTGCCGGTGCTGCTCAAGCACCTGGTGGATGCGCTGGACCTGAAAGCCGGTGACCCCCGCGCCGCGCTGGTGGTGCCGGTGGGCATCTTGTTGGCCTATGCCGGCCTGCGCCTGTCCACCAGCCTGTTCACCGAGCTGCGCGAGCTGGTGTTTGCCAAGGTCTCGTTTGGTGCCAGCAAGCAGATTGCGCTGCAGGTGTTTGGCCATCTGCACGCGTTGAGCCTGCGCTTCCATTTGGAACGCCAGACTGGTGGCATGTCGCGCGACATCGAGCGCGGCACCCGGGCGCTGCAGTCGCTGGTGTCGTATTCGCTCTACTCCATCGTGCCCACGCTGGTGGAGGTAACGCTGGTGCTGGGTTTTCTGGGCATCCGCTTTGACATGGGCTATGTCTGGATCACGCTCAGCGCACTGGCCGTCTACATCACTTTCACCGTCACGGTGACCGAATGGCGCTCGCGCTTCCGGCGCGAGATGAACGAGGCTGATTCCAAGGCCCACAGCCGCGCCATCGATGCACTGCTGAATTTTGAGACCGTCAAGTACTTCAACAACGAGGCCTTTGAGGCACGGCGGTACGACGAGGGCTTGGAGGCCTTCCGCCAGGCCCAGGTCAAGAGCCAGAGCACCCTGTCCATGCTCAATACCGGCCAGCAGTTGATCATCGCGCTCAGCCTGGTGGCCATGCTGTGGCGCGCCACCCAGGGCGTGGTAGACGGCCGCCTGACCCTGGGCGACCTGGTGATGGTCAACGCCTTTTTGATCCAGCTCTACATCCCGCTCAATTTTCTGGGTGTGCTGTACCGCGAGGTCAAGCAAAGCCTGACTGACCTGGACCGCATGTTTGTGCTGCTGGAGCGTGAGCGCGAGGTGGCCGATGTGCCCGGCGCGCCCGATTTGGCGGTGGGCGAAGGCACGGTGCGCTTCGAGAACGTGTCGTTTGCCTACGACCAGGGCCTGGACGGCAAAGGCGGCGGGCGGCCCATCCTGCACGGTGTCAGCTTCGAGATCCCGGCCGGCAAGACAGTGGCGGTGGTGGGTGCGTCAGGTGCCGGCAAAAGCACGCTTGCGCGCCTGCTGTACCGGTTTTATGACGTCACCGGCGGCCGCATCACGCTGGACGGCCAAGACATCCGGCAAGTCACACAAGCCAGCCTGCGCCGCGCCATCGGCATCGTGCCGCAAGACACCGTGCTGTTCAACGACAGCGTGGGCTACAACATCGGCTACGGCCGCACCGGTGCCAGCACGGCCGAGGTGGAGGCGGCGGCGCGGGCCGCCCATATTCACGCCTTCATCAGCAGCACGCCCAAGGGCTACGCCACGATGGTGGGCGAGCGCGGCTTGAAGCTGTCGGGCGGTGAAAAGCAACGTGTGGCCATCGCCCGCACCTTGCTGAAAAACCCACCGGTGCTGATCTTTGATGAGGCCACCTCGGCGCTGGATTCAGCCAACGAGCGCGCCATCCAGGCCGAGCTGAAAAGCGCGGCCCAGGGCAAGACGGCACTGGTGATTGCGCACCGCCTGTCCACCGTGGTGGATGCGCACGAGATTGTGGTGCTGGACGCCGGCCGGGTGGTGGAGCGTGGTGCGCACGTTGCGCTGCTGGCCCAGGGTGGCCGCTATGCCGACATGTGGCAATTGCAGCAGTCGTCAGATGCAGATGCAGATGCAGCGGCCGACACCGCTGCCGCGCAGCCAGCGCAACCATTGAGCCGCCCATGAAAAACCCGCCAGCGGCGGGTTTTTTTAAAAGCATCGCCGGCTGGTCAGCGAGCGATCATTGCGCAGGGGTTGCAGGGCGGCGGCGGGCCACCAAGCCTGAGGCAGCCAGTGCCAATGCCACCAGACCAAAGCTGGCTGGCTCAGGCACCGGGGTGCCACCGCCGCCGCTGCCGTTGCTGTCCGTGAAGACCAGGTTGTCCACCGCGACAAACCCACGGGTGTCGAACAGGATGTGGTCAATCTCGCCGAAGCCGGCCCCGGCTTGAAACGCAAATGCACTCTTGGCGGCGCCCTGGGTCAGAAAGTCCACACCGGATGACCATTCCGACCAACCCGTGGGCACACCGTTGATATTTTTCACCACTTTGCTTTGCTTGCCATTGGCATCAAGGCGGCTGACAACGGTGATGCTGATGCTGCTGGTGGACAGCGCGTAATCCAGCAGCAGGCCGGTGAAGATGCGGTCTTGTGCAACGGAGATCGTGAATGCGCCCTGATTGCTGGCCCCACCCAAATTGATCAAAAACCCGTTGGGGTTGTTGCAAAGAGCAGGATCCGGGCGGCAAGGCACACCGAGGCCGACGTTTTGATCGGGATCCGAGCCACCGTTGTGGAATGCGGACGCCATGCCGCTGAACAAAACACCCTGCTCCCGGTATTGGGTGGTCAATGGAGTGCCGCTGCTGCCGGCTGCTTCGCCAACCAGATCAAAGTCGACAACCACTTGACCCGCTTGCGCGGGCATCGACATGCCGGCCGCGACGCAGGCCCAGGCGAAAACACGAAATTTGATTTTCATTTTGACAACCGGTATGGGGTAAGCCACAGCATTTTGCGCAGCGGCAGAACGCCTGCTGAGATGTAGCGAACTGTAGCGAAGCAACGGCGGATGCACTCTGATGGGCTGCCCTTCGTTCAGGGGGGGAGGGCAACGGAGTCCCCTTGAACGGTGGGGCGGAACCGGCTATTAGACTCAGACCCGTGGAAACCAGATGGCTTGAAGACTTTGTCAGCTTGGCTGAGACCCGCAGCTTTTCCCGCTCCGCCGTGCTCAGGCATGTCACCCAGCCCGCGTTTTCACGCCGTATCCAGGCCCTCGAAGCCTGGGCTGGCACCGACCTGGTGGACCGCTCGTCCTACCCCACACGCTTGACACCTGCCGGCGAGACCCTGCATGCCCAGGCGCTGGAAATCCTGGTGGCCGTGCAATCGGCGCGCAATCTGATGCGCTCGCACCGCGCCAGCGGGCTGGACGTGATCGAGTTCGCCATCCCGCACACGTTGGCATTCACGTTTTTCCCGCACTGGCTGATGTCCTTGCGTCCGCGTTTTGGCAGCGTCAAGACCCGCCTGATTGCCCTGAACGTGCATGACGCAGTGCTGCGCCTGACCGAGGGCGGTTGTGATTTGCTGATTGCCTACCACCACGCGTCCCAACCGCTGCAGCTCAGCCCCGACCGCTACGAGATGTTGTCACTGGGCCATGAGAGCCTGGCCGCCTACGCCAAGGCTGACGCGGATGGCCAGCCCTTGTTTCGCCTGGCGGCCGGCAGCGCACCAACACCCTTGCTGGCCTACGCGCCCGGGGCTTACATGGGGCACATGGTGGAGCAGATCATCCGCCAGTTGCCCGCAGCGCCAGCGCTGGAAACTGTCTACGAAACCGACATGGCCGAAGGCCTGAAGGCCATGGCAGTGGAAGGGCATGGCCTGGCGTTCTTGCCGGCCAGTTCAGTGCGCCAGGAGTTGCGCAGCCGCCGCTTGGTGCCCGCCGCTGCGCCCGGTGTGGCCCAACTAACGATGGAGGTGCGCATCTACCGCGAGCGGCCGGAGGTGGCGCGCCACAAGAAGGCAGCGGCACAGGCGTTGTGGGAGTTCTTGCGCCAAGGTGCCGCCACCGATTGAGCTGGTCGCCTGCGCTGTGCAGTCTGGGTGCAGCCCACGCCCGGCAAAACGCACGGCGTGCTCAGTGCTCAGTGCTCAGTGC
>JANPOW010000364.1:0-20063 GCA_031428185.1 Betaproteobacteria bacterium
CATGGTGGAGGTAGCAGTTCAAGCCGTGTAGTAAAGAGATTGTGTGCTATGTTTTTCCATCGGCCTGAGGTGAAATCAGGCGAACCCTCTGTGGAGAATCCCATGAAAGTCAGCGACATCCTGCGCGTCAAGGGCAGCACCCTGTACACCGTGACTCCCGACGAGCCGCTGGCCACCGCCGTCGAGACCATGGCCGATCGCGACATCGGCTCACTGGTGGTGATGGAGCATGGTGATCTGGTGGGCATGCTCACCTTCCGCGAGGTGATCGCCGGCATCGTCAAGAACAGCGGCAGCGTGGGCAGCCTGAGCGTGCGCTCGGTGATGGACGATGCGCCGCTCACCTGCACGCCCGAGACCGAGATCAACGAGGTGCGCCGCATGATGCTGGGCCGCCATGCGCGCTACATGCCGGCAATCGACGGCAAGACGCTGATGGGCGTGGTCTCTTTCTACGATGTGGCCAAGGCGGTGGTGGACGGCCAGGATTTTGAGAACCGCATGCTCAAGGCCTACATCCGTGATTGGCCGGTCGAAGAGGCCGATGCAGGCGAGGGCAAGCTTTGACCGTTGTGATGAACAATGAAGATGACTCGCCCACCTGGCGGGCCATGCGAGCGCAGCGAGCGTCATCTTTCATCCTCACTCTGAACCCCCACCATGCCAGGCAGCACCTTCGGTGAGTTGTTCCGCGTCACCAACTTCGGCGAGAGCCACGGCCCGGCCATCGGCTGCGTGATTGATGGCTGCCCACCGGGGCTGGCCTTGGCGGTGGACGACATCCAGCCCGAGTTGGACCGCCGCCGCCCCGGCACCAGCCGCCACGTCACCCAGCGCAATGAGCCCGACGCGGTGCAAATTTTGTCCGGCGTGTTTGAGGGCCTGACCACCGGCACGCCGATCTGCCTGCTGATCCACAACACCGACCAGCGCAGCAAGGACTACGGCAACATCCTGGACACGTTCCGCCCCGGCCATGCCGACTACACCTACTGGCGCAAATACGGTCTGCGTGACCCGCGTGGTGGTGGCCGTGCATCGGCCCGGCTGACGGCACCGATGGTGGCGGCCGGCGCGGTGGCCAAAAAGTGGCTGCTGCAGCAGCACGGCACCCGCTTCACCGGCTGGATGAGCCAGCTGGGTGAGATAACGATCCCGTTTGATGATCCGGCGCAAATCCCGCTGAACCCGTTTTACGCCCCCAACGCGGCCGTGGTGCCGCAGTTGGAGGCTTACATGGACGACTTGCGCCGCGCCGGCGACAGCTGCGGTGCGCGCATCGAGGTGCGCGCCAGCGCTGTGCCGGTGGGCCTGGGTGAGCCGCTGTTTGACAAGCTGGACGCTGACATCGCCTACGCGATGATGGGCATCAACGCCGTCAAAGGGGTGGAGATTGGGGATGGGTTTGGCGTGGTGCCGCAGCGTGGCAGCCACCACGGTGACGGCCTGACGCCGGCCGGTTTTGCCAGCAACCACGGCGGTGGCGTGCTGGGTGGCATCAGCACCGGGCAAGACCTGGTGGTGTCGATTGCCATCAAGCCCACCAGTTCGATCCGCACACCGAAACCGTCGATCGATCGGGCCGGTGCGGCCACCGTGGTGCAGACCTTCGGCCGCCATGATCCGTGTGTAGGCATCCGCGCCACGCCCATCGCCGAGGCCATGCTGGCCCTGGTGCTGATGGATCATGTGCTGCGGCACCGCGCCCAGTGTGGGGATGTGCGGCTGGCCACCGCCGCCATTGCCGCCGTGGCGGCCGCCGCGCCGGGCTGATCGCCGGCCAGGCTTGGCGCAGGCCGGCCCCGCTGCAGGCCGTCGCGCCTGGCTGCAGCCCATCGCTGGCGTGCTGCGCTCCATCGCTGCGGGGATTCGGAAACCCTTGTGCCGCTTCTACACTGCGGCGCGCCCCACGAGGGCGGCGCCATGATGGAGAAAAACGGTATGCACAAAAGCTGGCTGGTGGGTGGAGTGGCGGGCTTGGTGGTGGTGGCCGCAGCGGTGGGCTGGGCGGTGCAGCGTGGGCCGTTAAGCGCCTGGGCGGCGCAAGCCGCCAAAAGCCCGGCAACCGCAGCCTCAGCCCCGCTGGAGTTCCGCCCCAACGAGGTGGTGCGGCCCGTACTGGCATCCCTGCCGCAGACGGTGGAGTTCTCCGGCCCGCTGGTGGCGCCCAACACCGCAGTGCTGCGTGCCAAAGCCTCCGGCACCTTGCTGAGCCTGGACGTGGCTGAAGGTGCGCGTGTCAAGGCCGGCCAGCCGGTGGGCCGCATCGACATGGCAGAGCTGGGCAGCCGCATTGCCGAGCGTGGCGCCAACCTGCAATCGGCCCGCGCCACCGTGCTGCAAGCCGAGCGCAGCCACGCCAGCAATGAGCGGCTGGCGGCACAGGGTTTCATTTCCAGTGTGGCACTGGACAACAGCCGCGCCACGCTGGACACCGCCCGCGCCAGCGCCGCCGCGGCCACCGCGTCACTCGACACCACCCGGGTGGCCCAGCGCGATGCCAGCCTGTTGGCGCCGATTGCCGGCATCGTGGCCAAACGCCATGTGCTGCCGGGTGAAAAAGTGGCGATGGAGCAGCAGGTGCTGACCCTGGTAGACCTGAGCCGGCTGGAGCTGGCCGGCAGCGTGGGCACGCACGAGGTGGCGCGCCTGGCGCCCGGCATGGCGGTGCAGTTGCAAGTCGAAGGCCTGGACACACCCGTGGCCGGCCAGGTGCTGCGCATCGCCCCGGCAGCCGAGGCCGGCACCCGCGCCATCGGCGTCACCGTGGGCCTGGCCAATCGGGATGAGCGGCTGCGTGCCGGCCAATACGCGCTGGCCCGGGTGGTGCTGGCCGACCCGCAGCAGCGCCTGGTGCTGCCGCTCACCGCCGTGGGCGCCACCAGCGGCCAGGCGTTTGTCTGGCTGTTGGTGGACGGTGTGCTGGTGCGCCGCGCCGTCACCCTGGGCCGGCGTGATGAAGCCGGTGGCCGGGTGGAGGTGCTGGCCGGGCTTGGCGCTGACGCCCAGGTGCTGGGCGCGCGCTTTGACAACCTGCGTGAGGGCGCACGGGCGCTCATCAGCGCGGCGGCGCCCGGCGGTGCGGCATCCAACGCCACGGCGGTGGCGGCATCGGCCGCGTCCCAGCCGCTGCTGCGCTGATTGGCCGGCCGTCTCGCAACCCACGCTCCAACAAGGACAAACGCCATGTGGATGACCCGTGTGTCGATCAACAACCCGGTGTTTGCCGTGATGGTGATGGTGGCGCTGTGTGTGCTGGGGCTGTTTTCGTATGCGCGGCTGGGGGTGGAGCAGATGCCTGACATCGCGCTGCCCGGCGCTTTTGTGCAGGTGCAATACCCGGGCGCTGCGCCCGAGGCGGTGGAGCGCGAGATCACCAAACCGGTGGAGTCCAGCATCAACAGCGTGACGGGTGTGAAGCGCATCGTCTCGCGCAGTTTTGAGGGGCGCAGCGAGTCCAATGTCGAGTTTTCTCTCAACACCGACATGGCGCGCGCCATGCAGGACGTGCGCGACCGCCTGGCCGCCATCCAGAGCAGCCTGCCCAAGGACGCCAAGCTGCCCACCGTGGTGCGCTTCAACAACGACAACGCCGAGCCGGTGGTGGTGCTGGCCTTGCTGAGCCCTGGCCGCAGCACACGCGAGTTATCCCTGGTGGCTGAGCAGCAGATCGACAAACGCCTGCAGCGGGTGGAGGGTGTGGCGCGTATCGACATCAGCGGCCTGACCAGCCGCGAGGTGCGCATTGACCTGGACCCGGCGCGCCTGCGCAGCTACAGCGTCACCCCGGGTGAGGTGGCCAGCGCGCTGCGTGAGGCCAACGCCGACCAGCCGGTGGGCCTGCTGAGCGACCGCACGCAAGACGCCATCCTGCGCGTGGAGGGCCGCGTGCGTGACGCGCGTGATTTTGCCAATGTGGTGGTGGCCAGGCGCGCCGGCTTGGCCCTCACTTTGGCTGATTTGGGCACGCTGGTGGAGCGTGAAAAAGAGGCCGATTCCACCTCCCGCATCAACGGCCAGCGGGCCATCACCTTCAACTTGTTCAAGCAGCAGGACGCCAACATCGTGGCCACCGGTGATGCGGTGAAAGCCGCGATGGCCGAGCTGCGCAAAAGCCTGCCACCCGACATGGAGCTGCGCCTGATCCGCGCCAACAGCGACTGGGTCAAACAGTCGCTCAGCGGGTTGAAACGCACGCTGGTGGAGGGCGCTTTGCTCACCGTGGTGATCGTGTTTTTGTTCTTGCACAGCTGGCGCTCCACCATCATCACGGGGCTGACGCTGCCGATTGCGGTGATCAGCAGCTTCATCGCGGTCTATGCCTGCGGCTTTACGCTCAACTTCATGACGATGATGGCTTTGAGCCTGTGCATCGGCTTGTTGATTGACGACGCCATCGTGGTGCGCGAGAACATCGTGCGCCACGTGGCGATGGGCAAAGACCACCACCAGGCGGCGCTGGACGGCACGCAAGAGATCGGCCTGGCGGTGATGGCCACCACCTTTGCGCTGTGCGCGGTGTTTGTGCCGCTGGCCTTCATGGGCGGCATCATCGGCAAGTTTTTTTACCCCTTCGGCATCACGGTGGCGGTGGCAGTGCTGGCCAGCTTGTTCGTGAGCTTCACACTCGACCCGATGTTGTCGTCGGTCTGGCATGACCCGCCGGCCGTGCGCATGCAAAAGCTGCCCATCATCGGCAGCATGATCCGCTGGGTTGACCGCGGCATGGACGCGCTGCACACCGTCTACGAAACCCTGATCCACTGGACGCTGTTTTCGGGCCAGCGCTGGCGCCTGCCGCTGCCGGCCTGGGGCCACGGCTTCCATGCTGACGGCAGCCGCGACAAGGCCAGCCCGCGCCACCTGCGCCGCGCCACCCTCACACCGCGTGGTGTGGTGCTGGCGGTGGGGCTGTCCAGCTTTGTTGGCGCGCTGGCGCTGGCGCCGCTGGTGGGCAGTGAATTTATCCCCGAGGTAGACCAGGGCTTCACCCAGCTGGCGCTGCGCATGCCCGAGGGCAGCAGCCTGCAGCGCAGTGATGCCAAGGTGGCGCAGGTGGAGCACATCGTGCTGAGCATGCCCGAGGTGGCCAGTGTGTCCACCTGGGTGGGTGGCGCCGGCCAGCGCAACCAGGCCTGGCTCAACATCACGCTGAAAGACCGCGACCAGCGCAAGCGCAGCCAGAAGCAGCTGGAAGAAGCCATCCGCAAGCAAGTGGCCGTGATCCCCGGCACCGACGCTGCGCTGGGCTTCAACCGGCCGATTTATGTCGCCATCCTGGGGCCGGACGCCGAAGGCCTGGCCCGTGAGGCCACGGCGTTTGCGGAGAAGGTGAAAAAAATCCCCGGCACGGTGGATGTGGAGGTGTCGGTGCGGCCCGGCATCCCGGCCTACGCGGTGCGGCTGAAACCCGGCGCGGTGCGTGAGCTGGGCCTGACCGCGCCACAACTGGCCAGCAGCCTGCGCGCCTATGTGAATGGTGAGGTGGCCACCACCTGGACCACCCCCGATGGTGACCAGGTGGACGTGGTGCTGCGCCTCAACCAGGCGCAACGCGAGCGGGTAGACCAGATGCGCAGCCTGCCGGTGGCGTTTGCCAAAGACGGCACACCCATCACGCTGGACACGGTGGCCACCATCACCCCGGTGTTCAACCCCGAGATCATCCGGCGCCAGAACCTGCAGCGCCGCGAGGCGGTGTTTGCCGGTGTCAGCGGCCGCTCATCGGGTGATGTGGGGGATGACGTGCAGAAATTGGTGAAAGCAACAGTGCTGCCACCCGGCTACAGCTTTGATGTGGGCGGCCAGACCAGGGAGCAGCAAGAAGCCTTTGCCGGCCTGCTGGGGGCAATGGGCCTGGCGGTTGTCTTCATCTACATCGTGCTGGCCAGCCAGTTTGGCAGTTTTGTGCAGCCGATTGCCATCATGGCCAGCCTGCCGCTGGCGCTGATCGGCGTGATGCTGGCGCTGCTGGCCACGCGCAGCACGCTCAACGTGTTTTCGATGATCGGCCTGGTGATGCTGATGGGCCTGGTGACCAAAAACGCCATCCTGCTGGTGGACTTTGCCAACCACGCCCGACGCGGTGGCGCCAGCGTGCGCGACGCGCTGCTGCAGGCCGGCCTGACGCGCATGCGGCCCATCATGATGACCACTGCGGCCATGGTGTTTGGCATGTTGCCGCTGGCCCTGGCGCTGGGCGACGGCAGCGAGATGCAGGCGCCGATGGGCCGCGCCATCATCGGCGGGGTCATCACCAGCACCTTGCTCACGCTGCTGGTGGTGCCGGTGATTTACAGCTATCTGGTGCGGGACAAAAAGCCCGCCGCACTGCCGGCGCCAGCGCCAGCGCCCGCCGTTGCCACGCTGGGCGCGGGTGGCAGCCTGCCGCCGCTGTCTGGCGCAGCACCGGTGGGCGATGCGGGCTGAGTGCTGCCGCTGCCCCGCTGCCGCGCCGCTCAGCCCCTGGCCACCAGCGCCACCAGCGCCAACTGCGGCGCGGCCTGCGCGCTGTGCGGAAGCGGCCGTGCGGCCAGCCAGGTGGTCATCGCCGCCACTTCCAGCGGCTTGCAATACAGATAGCCCTGACCAAAATCGCAGCCCAGGCGGCTGATCAGCGCGGCCTGGGTGCTGGTCTCGATGCCCTCGGCCACGGTGCTCATGCGCAGGGTGCGGGCCACCCGCACGGTGGCTTCGATCAAGGCGCGGTGGTATTCACTGCGCTCGGCCTCGGCAATGAAGCTGCGGTCGATCTTGACCGTGTCCACCGGCAACTGGTGCAGGCAGGCGAGTGACGAATAGCCGCTGCCAAAGTCGTCCAGCGCCAGCTTGATGCCCAGCGACTTCAGGCCATGCAGGCGGCTGCGCGCCACCGGGTCTTGCGCCGCCAGGCTTTCGGTCACCTCCAATTGCAGGGCGGCGGCCGGCATCGCGCAGTCGGCCAGAATCTGTTGCACCTGGTCCACCAGCGCCGGGTCACGCAGTTGCGCCACCGACAGGTTGACGGCCAGTTGCGACGGTGCTTGCGCACCCAGGTCCAGCCGCCAACGCATGAACTGGCGGCAGGCGCTGCGCAGCACAAACAGGCCCAGCGCGCCAATCAGCCCGGCGTCCTCAGCCACCGGCACAAACTGCTGCGGCGGCATCACGCCGTGCGCCGGGTGGCGCCAGCGCACCAGCGCTTCGACCCCGGCGCAGGCCTGCTGGCCGGGCGCGGCGTGCAGGTCTTGCACCGGCTGGTAGACGACAAACAGCTCGTCGCGCTGCAGTGCGTGGTGCAACTCACCCTCCACATCGGCCCGGCTGTTGGCGTGTTGCTGCATGCGAGGCTCAAATTGCAGCCAGCGCCCGCGGCCACTTTGCTTGGCCGCATACATGGCGCTGTCGGCGTTGCGCAGCAGGCGGTCGGCCAAGGCGTCCACCGGCAGATCGGCCTGGGCCTGGTCCGATGTCACCAGCCCGATGCTGGCGCTGGAGTGCACCCGCTGCGGCCCGATGTCATACGGCCTGGCCAGCACCTGCAGCAGGCGCTCAGCCACCTTGCCGGCGTCTGCCGGCTCGGCCAGGTGGTCCAGCAGCACGACAAATTCGTCACCACCGTAGCGCGCTGCCAGGTGGTCACCGTGCAGGCTGTCCAGCACGTCCAGCACGTCCAGCGCTACCTGGCCGGCGGCCTGGCCCGGGCCACCATGGCCCAGCACATCGCCCTGCCGCAGCGCGGCACGCAGGCGCTGGGCAATCTGGCACAACAAGGCATCACCGGCCGCGTGGCCAAGGGTGTCGTTGACTTGCTTGAAACGGTCAAAGTCCAGAAACAGCAGCGCAAAGTGGCCCGCGCCACCACTGCGCTGGCGTGTGATGCGTGCGCCCAGACGCTGCAGCAGACGGGCCCGGTTGGGCAGGCCGGTCAGGGTGTCGGTCCAGGCGCTGGTCTGCAGTTGCTGCTCGTGGCGCTTGCGCTCGCTGATGTCGATGTGCACCCCCACCAGGCGCTGGGCCAGGCCGGCGCTGTCGCGCTCCACCACCGAGCCGCTGGCCTGCACCCAGACCCAGCCGCCCTGGGCGTGGGCCACCCGCATCTCGCATTTGTAGGGCACGGCCGGGTTGTCGATGTGGGCCTGCAGGCTGGCCTCTACCAGCGCCCGGTCTTGTGGGTGGATACGGTCGCGCCAGTGGGCCAGCAGCGGTGCAAAGCCTTCCACGCTGTAGCCCAGCATCGCGCAACTGGCCGCGCTCCACTGGCGCTTGTTGCTGTCGACATGCCACTGCCAGGTGCCGATGGCTGCGGCCTGCAGTGCCAGTTGCAGCAGGGTGCGCTGGGCGCGCTGTTCGGTCACGTCGATGAAACAGGCCACCGCACCGGCCACGCGCCCGGCCGGGTCACGCAAGGGCTCGCTGTTGACCAGCAGCCAGCGCTGCTCACCTTGCGCGGTCACCACACCCATGCTGTCGCCACGCACGCTGGTGCCGTCGCGCGCGGAGCGGGTGATCGGGTGCTGCTCACCAGGGTAGGGGCTCAGGTCGTCGTGCACTGTGCGCCAGCGCCCGTCCACGGCGGTGCGGCCCAGCAGTTGCTCGTGGCTCAAACCCAGCAGTTGCGTGGCGGCGTGGTTGGCCTCGACAAAGTTGCCCTTGCCGTCTTGCTGCAGCACGCCGGTGGGCAGGGTGTCGAGCAGGGCACGCAGGTGCTGGCGCGTATTGACCTGCACGGTGATGTCGGTCAGCACCGCGATGAAGCCGGTCAGTTGCCCGAAGTGATCTTGCAGCGGCTGGATGTCCACATCCAGCCAGTAGTCACGCCCCAGCTTGCTGCGGTTGAGCAACTCCACCCGCACGCCCTGGCCCTGGTTCAGGGCATCACGCAGGCGCTGCCTGGAGGCGGGGTCCACCGTGGCGGTCTGCAGCAGCTCGGCCGGCCTGCGGCCCAAGGCCTCGTCCAGGGTGTGGCCGGTGACCCGGGTGAAGGCCTCGTTGACCCAGGTGATGCGGCGCATGGTGTCGGCAATCACCACCAGGTTGTGGGTGTGGCGGGCGACCAGGGCCAGGTGCGTCAGGTGGGTGGCTTGCTCGGCCAGGCGCTGGTGGTTGCGCCGCACCACGCGGGCCGCCGGCTCTACCACCGCGCCCGCCAGCAGCAGCAGCACGCTGCAGCCCAGGCCGGCGCACAGCAGCAGGCCGCGCAGCGCGGCGGCCGATTTGGTGTCGGCGTGCTGCTGGATTTCAGCCACCAGGCCTTGAGCGGCGGCCAGGCTGGTTTCGGCCTCAATGCGCAGGCGCTGCACGGCGCTGGCGCGGCGTGCGGGTGTGGTGTCAGCGCCGTGGCGCACCAGGTTGTGGGCCTGGTACCACAGCCGTTCGCGTGCGGCTTGCCACTGCGCCAGTGCGCTGACCAGCGTGGCTGGCAAATCGGCGTGGCTGGCGCTGGTGCCGGGTGCCAGCAGGGTTTCGATGTGCATGGCGTCGGATTGCGACTGGCTCAGCGCGTTGTCCAGCGCCTGGTCGTTGTCGGCCGGCGCCTGCAGTGCCAACAAGGCCACCCGCTGCGACAGCATGCGCTGTGCACCGGCCAGGTTGATCAGCTCGGCATCGGTGGAGCGGCGCTGCTCACCCTGCCAGGCCTGCCAGCCTGCAGCCAGCAGCAGCAGCGCGATCAGCAGCAGTGCACCATGCATGGCCCAGCGCAAGCGCTGGTGTGGCAGCCTGTGGCCTGACGGGGCCAAGGTGGCGGCTGGCGCCGGGCCGGCGTCAGCGCTGAACGGGGGCTGCATCGGCGTGGGATGGCTTGGTCACAGCGGTCATGCCCTTGTTTCGGCCAGGCGATGGCAATAGTTGAGTTGGCTGGCCCTCGCGGGCCGGGCGGCACGCCGTGGGCCTTGCGGCGATGCCGCGCTCAGGCCGGCACGCGGGCACGCTGCACCACGCGGGTGGGCTGCGCAGCGGCGCTGGCGCTGTCACTGGCGCTGGCGGCTGGGCTGGGGCCGCCACGGTTGGTACCGCCCTCGCGCCGGTAGGCGCCGCAGCCGATGAATTCGGTGCTGCCCAGCGGCAGGATGAAGGATTCCTTGGCTGTCACCTGCTGGGTGCCGGGGCTCATCACGTCGTAGTGGATCCAGCCACCGCCAGCGCCGGCAGCGGCCCAGGCGCGCTCCAGAAACGTGGGTGCGTCCAGCCCCGGCACGGCGCTGGCCGGCTGGCCCACCAGCAAGGGCTTGCTGCCAAAGGCGCTGGTATTGCCGTTGCGGTCAAACACAAAGATGTAGAGGTCGCGGTCGATGAAGCGGCCACGCGGGTCATGGAAGTCGGCAAAGGCGCGTTCGCGGCCCGCCTGGCTGAGGTGGGCCATGGCTTGCCCGACCAGCGCCTGGGCCTCGTCGGCCGAGGCTTGGCGCAGTCGCATCGACACCACCGCCAGGCGCAGCGCGTCGGCCCGCTCGACCAGGGTGCTGGACGCGCTGGCAGACAACTCCACCAGGGCGGCGTTTTCTTGGGTGATCTTGTCCAGGTTGCTCACGCTCTGGCGCACCTCGCCCAGGCCGGCGCTTTGCTGGGTGCTGGCCGCACTGATGGAGCGCAGCCGGCCCGACACCTCGCCCACCCCGCTGACGATGGTGTCGAGCGACTGGCTGACCCGCTGCAGCTTGGCCGCTGAGGTTTCGACCTGGGTCGACGCATCGCCGATCAGCAGGCGGATCTCGTCGGCCGACTCCGCGCAGCGCTGGGCCAGTTGGCGCACCTCGCTGGCGACCACGGCAAAACCCCGGCCGGATTCACCGGCGCGGGCGGCCTCCACCGCCGCGTTGAGCGACAGCATGCTGGTCTGGAAGGCCACGTCGTCAATCACCCCCACCACCTCGGCCACGCGCTGCGAGGCCTGCTGCATCTTGGCCATGGCCACCACGGTTTCGGCCATCGCGCCGTGGCCTTGCTGGGCCTGGCTCAGCAGGCTGTCGGTCAGGCTGTCCAACTCACGCGAGGCGAGGGCGTTTTGTGCCACGGCCTGGCTGAGCTGGCCGATCGCGTCCACCGAGCTGCGCACGCTGCTGGCTTGTTGGTCGGTGCGCTCGGACAGGCGCTGGTTGCCGTCCGAGACCTGGCTGCCGGCCAGGTTGACCAGCGTGGCGCTGGTGCGGATCTCGGCCACCATGCCTGACAGGTTGGCGCAGGTGGCGTCCACCGTGCGGCCGATGGCGGCCAGTTCATCGTTGCCACGCACGCTGGTGCGGTGCGCCAGGTCACCCCGGGCCATGGCGTCGGTGCCCAGCCGCAGCACCCGCAACGAGGCCTGAAACGTGGCAAGAAAACACAGCAGCAAATAGCCCAGCAGCAGCACACCGCTGGCAAACAGGCCGGCCTGCAAGGCCATGTCACGCTCGATGTGCTGTTGCTGGCGCTTGATCTCAAGCTGCAGGCTGGCGCTGGCTTCGTCATGCAGGCCACGCAGCTGGTCAATGGCCGCGCTGGCTTGCTCAAAGTAGCTGGCGCTGTCACCGGCCAGGGTGTCGGCGCTGAACCGGCTGGTGGCGTGCTGGGCCAGCCGCTGCAGGCCGTCGCGGCTGGCCGGCCAGGCCGCCAGCGGCGTGCCGCCAGCGCGCTCGTAGGCGCTGATCTTGTCGCGCAGGTCAACCAGATGGGAGCGCAGTTGGCCGGCCTGGCCGATGACTGCCGCCCGCTCGCCCAGGCTGCTGTGGCCACGCGCCAGCAGGCCAGCGCCCAGGCCCCGGGTGGTGGCGGCCGATTCAAGCGTGGGCAACATGGTGTTGACCAGCAGGTCGATCAAGAAGTACGCGGTGGCTTGCGGGTCCAGCACCAGGCTGGAGCGCTCGCCGTTGATCAGCGCCAGTTGGCGCAAGCCTTCCACCGCGCGGCTGTGCTGGGCAAACGCCTCGGCTGCGCTGCCGGCTTGCGGGCCGTCCACCAGGGCCAGCACGGTACTGCGCTGCGCTTGCCACACATCTGCCAGGCTGTAGCCAGTGGGCTGCGCCAGGCTGTTGTCCAGCGCCAACACGGCAGCGCGCAGGGTGCGGCGTGCATCGTCACGTTCTGCCAGGGCGCTGGTGTCGCCGGACAAGGCCCGGTTGGTCAGGCCGCGGTGGCGTTGGGTGGCCAGCACCACAGGCAGCAAGCGCTCGATCACAGCCACGCCGTGCAGCTCAGTGTTGGTGGCCTGGCGCTGCGCCAGGTTGCTTTGCAGCACCAGCCCCAGCAGCAGGCCCATCGGCAGCAGCAAGGCCGCGGCCAGCAGCGCCAGCTTGGCCGGCATGGTCAGCGCAAACATCAGGCGGGTGCCGGGCGACAGCAGTGCGCCGCCGCAGTGCGGGCGGCGGATCGGGGTGGGCGCGGACGGGGTGTCAGTGGGCGTCATGGTGGTGTGGCTGTGCTGGTGCTGGTGCTGGTGCTGCGGCCCGGTTGCCCGCAAATCATCCGCCGCTGGCGTGGCAGCGATGGGCGGAAAACAGCCGGCAAAGTGCCGCACTGCGGCGGATGCAGCGGCCGCTCAACTGATGGACAACGTGTTGCCACGCTCGATGTGCACGGTGCCGTGGTGGCGCGCGCGCTGGGCGTCCAGTGTGTAGCTGCGCTCCAGCTTGGCCAACCAGTCAGCGGCATCCGTCTGGCTGGCGTAGGGGTTGCTGGCCACCCAGCGCACAAAGCCCTGCATGTCCGTGTCCACCGTGTCCAGCATGTGTTTGACGCGGTCGCCAAACTGGAACTGCACCACCAGCGCCTGCACCTGGGCCCGCAGGGCCTGGCTGGCCAGCTTGATGTCGGCCGCACTGTGCAGCGCCGCGCCAAGTGTGCTCAGCAGGCTGGCCAGGGCTTCACGCGCACGCAGGTCCAGCTCCAGACGCAGCTCGTCGGTGGTGGTGTCGTCAATCTCGCTGCGCAGGCGCTGGCTGGACAAGGTGCTGTCCAGCTTGGCCACCAGTTTTTCAATCTGCTCGCCCACCGCGGCCATGCGGCCGGCCAGGGTGCGGGTCTCGTCGGCCATGGCGCTGGCGCTGCTGTCGCGGCCACGGGCGTTGGCGCTGTTGCCACCCGAGCCAGCGCTGCCCTGGTTGCCACGGTTGGCTTCAATCGAGGCGTTGAACGCCACCAGCCGGGTGTGCTTGCCGATCTCGCGCGCGTGCTGGCCCAGTTGGCGCAGCGCTTGCAACTGCTCGGCGCACTGGATCAGCGCCTGCACCGCAGCGTCGCGCTGGGCAAACGCGCGCTGGCTGGGCAGCAGCAGCGCAGCCACCGCACCGGCGTGTGGGTGGGCGGTCTGGTGGGCGGTCTGGTCGGCGGGCCGGTCTGTGTGCGGCTCGTGTGCCGCTTGCGCTGCAGCGGCATGGGCCGGCGGGCTGGTATTGGCCAGGCTGTGGTCCAGCGTGTCCAGTGCACCGGCCATCGTGCCAAAGCTGCGCTGCAAGCGGCTCAGGCCGTGGTTGGCGGCGTCGCGGATCAAATCAAGCTGCTTGCTCCAGACCGGCAACACCTGGGCCACCATCACCTCGGCGCCCACCCGGCCGCCACCCGGGCGAGGCGCGGTGTTGGCGGGCAGCTGCGCGGCTGGCCGGCCATAGCCCAGCCAGGGCAGCAGCAGGCCGGCGGCCAACGCACCGGCAGCACCGGCCAGGCCGCCCAGCCAGGCCAGCCCGACCGAGGCCAGCAACACCAGCACGGCGGCCACCAGGCGGCCATGGCCGGGTGGCAGTGGCTCGGCAGTCGGGTGGGCGGTGGTGCCAAGGGCAACAGGGGGAGGGCTGGGTGGGGTGTGCATCGTGCGGTGTGGCCCGGGCTGGGCAGTCAGGCAAATGGTCTGAACAACGGTCTGAACAACGGTCTGAACAACGGTCTGGGCAGCGGTCTGGCCAACGGGCTGGGCAAATCGGTGGGCTTGTTTGCATTTCGGCCGCTGCAGCCATTTGCTGAGGGGCGTTTGCTGAGGGGCGTTTGTTGATTGGCGTTTGTGACGCGGCACTTGCAGCGCGGCATTTGCGGCACGGCACCCGCAGCGCGGCACCCGCAGGGCCGGCTGGCCGTGGCTCTCAAGTCGGGCCCTTGCGCAGCCGATAGTGCTGGGACGGCGCTGCAGCCACGCTGCGCAGCGGGCATGGTGTTGCTGCCACGCCTGGCCTGCCACCACGATCCAATGATGAAAAGGGCTACTGATGTCGCTCCCTGGTCTGCCCTTTGCCTTGCCGTCTGCCCGCACCGACGCACGCTGGCGCGGCTTGAAAGAGTTTTTTGCCCACCACGGCGTCTGGGCGCCCGGCGTGCGGGCCATGCGGTTGTGGTCGCTGCGCGCCAAGATGGTGATGCTGGTGGCGGTGTTGACGCTGCTGCTGCTGCCACTGATGGTGCACCAGATCGTTGAGCGCAACGCCACGCTGCATGACAGCGGCTTGCAGCTGCACGGGCTGCGCAGCTCGGAGGCGGCTTATCTGCTGGGCCGCACCATGGGCGCCCAGCGCCTGGCGCTGGAGCACGGAACCGCGCCGCCGGCTGACGACTCAGCCAGCTTGCTGCGCGCATTGCAAGCGGAGGTGCAGGCCGCCAGCGCCGCTGGCTTGCCGCTGGATCTGGTCTTGCGCGCCCACCTGCCGGCGATCGAGCGGGCGGTGAGCACGGCCGTCAGCAGCCCGGCGGCGCGTTTGAATGCGCTGCTCAGTGCGCGGGTCGGGTTGATCGAATTGCGCCGTGCGGCGTTGTCCGTGTCACACCTGCTGTTGTCGCCTGAGCCCGTGGTGGCGCGGCGCACCACCCTGGTGACAGAAACCTTGCCCGCCTTGCACCTGGAGCTGTCCAAGCTGCAGACCCTGGCCTTGCGCCAGGCGGCCTTGCATGCCAAGGACAGCCGCGATGCCGCCGCGCTGCATGCGCTGCTGCTGGCCAGCGCCAGCGCTGCCAGCGAGGCCGAGCGGCTGCTGGCGCAGGCTGAGCGCACGCTGGCGTTGCTGCCTGACCTGCCAGCTGGCCTGGGCGGCGCGGCGGCGGCTGGCACATCCAGCCCCGGCACATTCAGCTCCAGCACGTCCAGCCCCGGCATGTCCAGCCCTGGCACACAAGCCAGGGCCGACGGCCGGCTGCCGCTGATCCGCGCCTTGCTGGACCATGTCAGCACCACCATGCTGGGCGCCGAGCCACTGCCCGACACGGCCGCCCACAAGCAGGCCAACGAGGCCGCCATCGGCCAACTGCTGGCACTGCGCAGCAGCCTGCACGCGGTGGTGGACGCGCAACTGGTGCAGCGCCAGGCCGCAGCGCTGGCGCAGCGCAACGCGCTGTTTGCCGCGCTGGCCGTGACATTGGTGCTGGCGGCCTATCTGGTGTACAGCTTTTTTCTGGTGATGCGGGGTGGCCTGGACCGGCTCAACCAGCAGATGGACCGCATGGCGCAAGGTGACCTGAGCGCCCGGCCCATGCCGCTGGGCGGCGATGAAGTGGCCAACACCTTGCGTGCCATGGCCGAGTCGTTGGCCCGCCTGAGTGACTTGCTGGCCTCGGTGCGCCAGGGCATTGCCACCATCACCCATGCGGCCCGAGAGATTGCCGACGGCAACGGGGATCTGTCTGCGCGCAGCCGCCGCACCGGCGAGGGCCTGGACCTGCTGGTGGCCGCCGTCACCCGTTACACCGAGCAGTTGCAGCCCTGCAGCCAGTTGGTCGAATCGGTGGTCACCACTGCGCAGGCCCTGCGCCTGGCGTCGGTGCGCAACCGCAAACAGATCCGGCGCCTGCAAGACCGCATGGGCAGCCTGCGGGGCAGCAGCCGCGAGATCGGCCAGATCGTCAGCCTGATCGACACCATTGCCTTCCGCACCAACATCCTGGCGCTCAACGCGTCGGTGGAGGCGTCCAAGGCCGGTGAGGCAGGGCGCGGTTTTGCGGTGGTGGCGCAAGAGGTGCGCGCGCTGGCCACACGCAGTGCCGATTCAGCCCGCCGCATCAGCGAGATCGTGGCCCGTTCAGCGCTGGAGATTGAGCAAAGCGGCGCCTTGGCCGATGAAACCGGGGCGTCCATCGTGGCCGCTGACGGCCATGTGGATGCTGTGCACAGTGCCTTGTCCGGCGTGGCCGCACTCACCCAGCAGGGCGACCGCGAGGCCGCCGCGCTGCTGCAGCAGATCAAGCACTTGCATGAGGGCAGCGCCAGCAACCTGGCCCTGGTGGCCCAGTTGGCCCTGGCCTCAGGGGCTTTGCGCGGCCAGGGGGAGCGGCTGCTGCACAAGGTGGGGCTGTTCAAGTTGTCCTGACTGGCTGCTGATGGCCGCGCCGCTGCGACGGCGCCATCAGCATTCCACGATATTGACTGCCAGCCCGCCGCGCGCGGTCTCTTTGTATTTGGTCAGCATGTCGGCGCCGGTCTCGCGCATGGTTTTGATGACCTGGTCCAGTGACACAAAGTGGCTGCCGTCGCCACGCAGCGCCATGCGGGCGGCGTTGATGGCCTTGACGGAGGCGATGGCGTTGCGCTCGATGCAGGGGATTTGCACCAGCCCGCCCACCGGGTCGCAGGTCAGGCCCAGGTGGTGTTCCATGCCGATCTCGGCGGCGTTTTCCACCTGCGCAATGCTGCCACCCAGCACCGCGCACAACGCGCCGGCGGCCATGCTGCAGGCCACACCCACCTCACCCTGGCAGCCCACCTCGGCGCCGCTGATGCTGGCGTTTTCTTTGTAGAGCAGGCCGATCGCTGCGGCGGTCAATAAAAAATCCACCACGCCCACATCGCTGGCACCCGGCACATGGCGGCGGTATTAGTGCAGCACGGCGGGCACGATGCCGGCCGCGCCGTTGGTGGGCGCGGTCACCACCCGGCCGCCGGCGGCGTTTTCCTCGTTCACGGCCAGGGCGTAGAGGTTGACCCAGTCCAGCACCAGCAGTGGATCGTCTTGCGGGCTGGTGGTGCTGTTGGTCAGTGCCAGGTACAAGGCCTTGGCGCGCCGCCGCACCTTGAAGCCTCCGGGCAGCACACCGTCGGTGGCGCAGCCACGCGCTACACAGTCTTGCATCACCCGCCAGATGTGCAGCAGATCAGTGTTGATTTGTGCATCGGTGCGCCAGTGCAGTTCATTGCGGCGCATCAGGCCGGCAATGCTCAAGTGGTGCTGGTGGCACAAGGCAATCAACTGGTCGGCGCTGTGAAACGGCAACGCCAGCACGGTGGTGTCGGGTGCAATGGCCTGGTGGCGGCTGCCGTCTGCGGCAATCTGGTCACTGACCACAAAGCCACCGCCCACCGAGTAATAACAGTGCTCGTCCAGCAGCGCACCATCGGCCGCAAAGGTGGTGAAACGCATGCCGTTGGCGTGGAAGGGCAGGCTCTGGCGGCGGTGGAAACGCAAATCAGTGGCCTCGGCAAACGCGATCAGCTGGCCCCCAGGCAACACCAGTTGGCCGCTGCCGCGCACAGTGGCCAGCAGGCTGGGCACTGCGGCCACATCCACTGTGTCAGGCGCGTGGCCCAGCAGGCCCAGCAGCACAGCGCTATCACTGCCGTGGCCTTTGCCGGTGGCGCCCAGGCTGCCGTACAGATCACAAGTCAGCCGCGCCACGTGCGCCAGGTGCCCCGCCTGCTGCAGCCGCAGCACAAACAGGCGTGCTGCCCGCATCGGCCCCACGGTGTGGCTGCTGCTGGGGCCGATGCCGATTTTGAACAGGTCAAAGACGGAGACGGCCATGGGGTGCGTGGGTCAGCGTTGTGGGGGCAGGG
Organism: Betaproteobacteria bacterium; assembly: GCA_031428185.1. GTDB lineage: Bacteria > Pseudomonadota > Gammaproteobacteria > Burkholderiales > Burkholderiaceae_C > Pseudaquabacterium. The sequence goes on from JANPOW010000364.1 coordinate 17,696, forward strand.
CGGGCTGATCAGCGGATCAAGGTGATGTTCCAGCCTGTCAGGCCGGCCCAGGGGCGGTCGGCGGTGACCACCGTGGCATCGGGCAGTTGCTGGGCCAGCGCCAGGCAGCAGCGGTCGCCCAGCGACAAGCCCGACGTGCGGGTGCTGGGCCGCAGGTTGCCGGCTAGGCGTGCCTGCTCGGCCGTGAGCGGCATCACCGTGAGCGGCAGTTGCTGGGCAATGGCCGCCACGTCGGTTGCACTCAAGCCGTTGTCATGCAGCTTGCCCAGCACCTCGGCCTGGTTGACGCTGCTGATGACCGCGTCGTCGGCGTCCATCAATTGCGCAGCCATGTCGGCACCGGGCTTATTGAAGATCAGCGCCAGCACGGCCGAGCTGTCAAACGCCTTCATTCGCCTGCCGCCTCGGCACGTTTGGCTTGCAAAAACTCATCCACCACGCTGATACCTGGCTGCTTGTACGGTGCGGCAACGGCCTGCGCGCGGCGTATGCCCTGCATGCGCGAGACGATGCGCAACTCACCATCCACGGCGTACACGGTCAGCGCCTCATCGGGCTTGAAGCCCAGCGTGCGGCGCAACTTTGCGGGGATCAACACCCGGCCTTCTTTGCTGATGCGGGTCTGCAGCATTTCAGTCATTTGTCATCTCCTGCAGTGGTTGTCATGAAATTGGAATTCAGACATTCAGTTGACCAGTTGACAAATGTCGCACTTCACGCTGTGTCTGCGGCTGCCGCCATCGGCACGCAGCTGCAAAACAGGTTGCGGTCGCCCCAGACGTTGTCCACCCGGCCCACCGGCGCCCAGTATTTGCCCTGGCGCAGGGCGGCGACTGGGTAGGCAGCGTCGCTGCGGCGGTAGGCGTGCGGCCAGTCGTCGGCGGACACCGCTTCGGCCGTGTGCGGGGCGTTTTTGAGCGGGTGGTCGTCGCGTGGCCAGCCGCCGGCATCCGGGCCGGCTTCAACCCGGGCAATCTCGTGGCGGATGGCGATCATGGCGTCGCAAAAGCGGTCCAGCTCGGCCAGGGGTTCACTCTCGGTGGGTTCCACCATCAAGGTGCCGGCCACCGGGAAGCTGAGCGTGGGTGCGTGGAAGCCGTAGTCGATCAGGCGCTTGGCCACGTCTTCGGCGCTGACGCCGCTGCTGTCTTTGAGCGGCCGCAAGTCAAGAATGCATTCATGCGCCACCCCACCCCCGACGATGCCGGCGTGGCCACCGCTGTAATGGATGCTGTAGTGCGGGGCCAACCGGGCGGCAATGTAGTTGGCCGACAGGATGGCCACCTCGGTGGCGGCGGTCAGCGCGTCCGCGCCCATCATGCGCACATACATCCAGCTGATGGGCAGCACGGCGGCGTTGCCCAGCGGGGCTGCGGAGACAGCCCCGACTTGGAACTTCTGGGCAGCAGCCACAGCGCCAACATTGCCTGGCAGCCCGGACGTGGCATGGCCTGGCAAAAACGGCACCAGGTCATCCACCACACACACCGGGCCCACACCCGGCCCACCACCGCCGTGCGGGATGCAGAAGGTTTTGTGCAGGTTGAGGTGGCTCACATCGCCGCCAAACTCACCCGGCGCGGCCACGCCCACCAGCGCGTTCATGTTGGCGCCGTCCACATACACCCGGCCGCCGTGCGCATGCACCATCGCGCACAGCGCCTTGACCTGGCCATCGAACACGCCGTAGGTGCTGGGGTAGGTGATCATGATGGCGGCCAGCACCGCGCTGTGTTGAGTGCACTTGGCCTGCAGGTCGGCCAGATCCACATTGCCGTCGGCATCACACTTGACCACCACCACCTGCATGCCGGCCATCTGCGCGCTGGCCGGGTTGGTGCCGTGGGCCGATTCGGGGATCAGGCAGATGGTGCGCTGGCCCTCACCACGCGACAGATGCCAGGCGCGGATGGCCAGCAAACCCGCGTATTCACCCTGTGAGCCGGCATTGGGTTGCAGGCTGATGCCGGCGTAGCCGGTGGCCTGGCTCAGCCACTTGCAAAGCTGGTCATTCAGCAATGCATAACCCGCACGCTGGTCAGCCGGGCAGAACGGATGGATGTTGGCAAACTCCGGCCAGGTGATGGGGACCATCTCGCTGGTGGCGTTGAGCTTCATGGTGCACGAGCCCAGCGGGATCATGCTGCGGTCCAGCGCCAAATCCTTGTCGGACAGCTTGCGGATGTAGCGCAGCATCTCGGTTTCACTGTGGTGGCTGTTGAACACCGGGTGCTGCAGATAGGCGCTGCTGCGGCGCAGCGCGGGCGGGATCATGGTCTCGATGTTCTGCTCAAACAAGGCCGCATCGGGCAGCGCCTGGCCGGGCTGGGCAAACACCTGCCACAGCGCCTGCACATCGGCGCGCGTG
>JANPOW010000365.1:0-7071 GCA_031428185.1 Betaproteobacteria bacterium
GGGTCATGCAGGGTGTGGGCCATGTCGGCTTGTCCACTTGCCCAGTGCTCCTGCATCGACAGGCGCGAAAACTCATAGTCTTTGGACTGGCTCTCGTAGTGCTTGCTGCGGTAGATCAGGTGCACCACGTCCACTGCCGCATGGCAGCCCAGGTTGGCCAGCTTTTGCAGATCGGGGTCGTCTTGCAGGCTGGCCGGCAGCTTGGCGGCCAGGCGCTGGGCCGCCAGCGCGATGACCTGCCAGTCCAGTTCCATCGTGGTACCCAGCCGGGTGCGGCTGGAAAAGCGGATGTCCTTCTCGCGCTCGGACACCTCGTCCAGATTGGCCGGCATGGCGCCGGCAGCGGCAAACAAATCCACCTGAAACACCGTGCGCGGCCTGCTGCCGGGCTGGTCCAGCACATATTGCAACGGCGTGTTGGAGACGATGCCACCGTCCCAATAATGCTCACCGTCAATCTCCACCGGGGCAAAGCCCGGCGGCAGTGCGCCGCTAGCCAGGATGTGGCGCACATCAATGCGCTGGTGGGCGGTGTCGAAATAGGCAAAGTTGCCTGAGCGCACATTCACCGCGCCGACGGACAAACGCACCGCGCCGCTGTTGAGGCGGTCAAAGTCCACCAGCCGCTGCAGCGTCTGGCGCAGCGGGGTGGTGTCGTAGTAGCTGATGGCGCCTGCCGTGCCCGGCGGCTGAAACGGCGCCGGTGGCACCCGGGGCAAAAAGAAACCCGGCACGCCCAGCAACACCGCCCGGTTGGCACTGGCCTCGTTCAGCGCCACGCGCGACGCGGCGGGCAGGCCCCACGGTTTGAAGGGCAGCATGAAAGGCAGCGGCTGCGGCACCGGCCGCACCGCGCTGACCAGATCCCAAAACTCGCGCAGCCTGGCCACCCGCTGGCCCGGCGCATTGCCGGCAATCAAGGCCGCGTTGATGGCGCCGATGGAGATGCCGGCCACCCAGTTGGGCTGGTGCTGGCCGGCGTCCAGCGCCTCAAACACACCCGCCTGGTAGGCCCCCAGCGCACCGCCACCTTGCAGCACCAGGATGCAGTCTTCGCCTTGTGGGGTGGGTGCTGGGGTGGTGGGTGCGGTGGCGCCGGTCGGGCGGGGTTTGCGGTGGGGGGTGAGGCTGGTACTGATGGAAGTGCTGGTCATGGGCTGGGCCGGTTGCAACTGTTGGGCCTGAGCATAGGCCTGACCTTGCGGCTGCCCTCTCGTCAGATGAGGCGTTGCTGGTGCGCACGCACCAGTCCCATAGCATCCAAACACAGCGACACGGAGACGCAATGGACGATGTACCGGCGAGAGACTTGAAGACGATCCTGCATTCCAAGCGCGCCAACCTGTACTACCTGGAGCACTGCCGGGTGTTGGTGAATGGCGGGCGGGTGGAGTACGTCACGGACGAGGGAAAACAGTCGCTGTACTGGAACATCCCCATCGCCAACACCACCACGGTGTTGCTGGGCACCGGCACATCCATCACCCAGGCGGCTGTGCGTGAGCTGGCCAAGGCCGGCGTGATGCTGGGCTTTTGCGGCGGTGGTGGCACCCCGCTGTTTGCCGGCACTGACCAGGTGCTGGAAGTGGCCTGGATGCCACCGCACAGTGAATACCGGCCTACCGAGTACTTGCAGCAGTGGGTGCGCTTCTGGTTTGACGACGCCCTGCGCTTGGCCGCAGCAAAAGCCTTCCAGCGCGCCCGGCTGCAGCGTCTGCGCGAGCAGTGGTGCAGCAAGCGTGCGGCACGTGATGGCGGGTTCAGTGTGGATGCCAGCATGCTTGCCGCCGTGCTGGCACCGGCCGCCGCGGCGATGGACAGCGCACCCGACCACATGGTGCTGCTGACCGAAGAAGCCCGCTTGACCAAGCAGCTCTACCGCATCGCCTGCCAAGCCACGGCCTACGGCAACTTCACCCGGGCCAAGCGGGGCGAGAGCACTGACACCGCCAACCAGTTTCTGGACCACGGCAACTACCTGGCGTATGGCCTGGGCGCCACCGCCACCTGGGTGCTGGGCTTGCCGCACGGCCTGGCGGTGCTGCACGGCAAGACGCGGCGCGGCGGCCTGGTGTTTGATGTGGCCGACCTGATCAAGGACGCATTGATCCTGCCGCAGGCGTTTGTCTCGGCCATGAAGGGCCACACCGAGCAAGAGTTCCGGCAGGCCTGCATCGCCGCGTTGACGCGCACCGAGGCACTGGATTTCATGATCGACACGCTCAAGGCCACCGCCACCAGCCTGGGCCGCGTGGCCCAGCAAGCCACTGCCCAGCCAGATGGTGCTGCCCAGCCAGATAGCGCTGCACAGCCAAACACTGCTACCCAGCCAGACAGCGCCACCCAGCAAAGCGGCGCCACACCATGAACGTGCTGTTGATCAGCCAATGCGACAAACGCGCCCTGACCGAAACCCGCCGCCTGCTGGACCAGTTTGCCGAACGCCGGGGTGACCGCACCTGGCAGACGCCCATCACCCAGGACGGCCTGACCGCCCTGCACCGGCTGCTGCGCAAGACCGCCCGCAAAAACACCGCGGTGGCCTGCCACTGGATCCGGGGTTTGGACCATTCCGAGCTGATGTGGGTGGTGGGTGACCGCAGCCGTTTTAATGACCAGGGCGCGGTGCCCACCAACACCACCCAGCGCAACATCTTGCGGGCACAAGATGAAAACGACTGGCACAGCGGCGAGCTGATCCAGCGGCTGACAGATTTGGCCGGCCTGCTGCACGACCTGGGCAAAGCCATTGCGGCCTTTCAGCGCCGGCTGGCGGGCAGCTTCAGCGGCATCAACCTGGTGCGGCATGAGTGGGTGTCGCTACGGCTGTTTGAAGCCTTTGTGGGCCATGACGACGACGCTACCTGGCTGGCGCGGCTGATGGGGCCAGACGCTGGCAATGAAGCACTGTGGCGCGGCGCCGGCAGGCTGCACCGTGACGGGCTGGACGGCGCCGCCCAATCCCCGTTCAAGACCCTGCAAAACGCACCGCTGGCGCAGGCTGTTGGTTGGCTGGTGGTCAGCCACCACCGCCTGCCGCAACTGCCTGACAAAGGCACATTTCAGGACGAGATGCTGACCGGCGTGCTGGCCAACAGCCTGACCGCTGCGTGGAACGAGCGCGCGTTTCTCACCGCCCAGCCCGAAGCGCTGCAGCCGTTCTGGGCCTTCCCGCAGGGCTTGCCGGTGGCCAATACCGCCTGGCAACAGCGCGCTGCACGGGTGGCCAAAGGCCTGCTGGCGCATGCCGGCCGCCACGACATGCGCCAAACGCTGAGCAACCCGTTTGTGATGCACCTGTCGCGCCTGTGCCTGATGCTGGCTGACCACCACTACTCGCGCCTGACTGACCCCAAAAGCCCCGAGCGGCTGCAGATCAAGGCCAGCAACACCTTGCTGGCCAATACCAAACACGGCAACCAGCCCAACCAGTCACTGGATGAACATTTGCTGGGCGTGGCGCAACACGGTGCGGAGGTGGCGCGCTTTTTGCCCCGGTTTGAGCAGCATCTGCCCCGGCTGGGCAAATGCCGTTTGCTCAAACAGCGTGCGCCAAAAGGGCCGTTCCACTGGCAAAACGACGCGGCCGATGTGGCGGCCGGCATGCGTGACCGGTCACAACAGCACGGCGCCTTCATCGTCAACATGGCGTCCACCGGCTGTGGCAAAACCCTGGCCAATGCCCGGGTGATGTATGCGCTGGCCGACCCCCGATTGGGCATGCGCTGCGCTTTTGCGATGGGCTTGCGCACGCTGACCATGCAAACCGGCCGGGCCTTCCGCCAGTTGCTGCAGTTGGGTGATGACGAACTGGCGGTGCGGGTGGGTGGTGTCGCCAGCCGGGCCTTGTTTGAGCATTACGAAGCCCTGGCTGAAAGCACCGGGTCGGCGTCCACCCAAGACCTGCTGGACGAAGACAGCCACGTCACCTTTGAGGGCCAGGAGGACAAACACCCGCTGCTGCGCCGCGCCGTGGCCGACCCGCAGGTGCGGGCGCTGCTGACCGCCCCGCTGCTGGTCTGCACCATTGACCACCTGACCCCCGCCACCGAGAGCCAACGCGGTGGCCGCCAGATTGCACCCATGCTGCGCCTGCTGAGTGGTGACCTGGTGCTGGACGAGCCCGATGACTTTGACCTGGCGGACCTGCCCGCCCTCACTCGCCTGGTGCACTGGGCCGGGCTGCTGGGCGCACGGGTGCTGCTGTCGTCCGCCACGCTGCCACCGGCCCTGATCCAGGGCTTGTTTGAGGCCTACCGCAATGGCCGCGCCCACTTTCAGGCCAACCGGGGCCAGCGGCCCGGTGATGGCGTGGCGCCGCCGCTGGTGTGCTGCGCCTGGATGGATGAGTTCAGCCAGGCGCAGGCCGATTGCGGCACGGCCGACGCCTTCATGCAAAGCCACCATCACTTTGCCCAGCAGCGGCATGTTGAGTTGTCCAAACTGGCAGCGCAGGCACCGCGCCGCCGGGCAGTGCTGGTGCCGCTGTTGGCCCCGGCACAAAGGCCCAGAGACTGGACTGACGCCGCCAGTTGTTTTGCACCGCAAGTGCTGCAGGCCGCACTGGCACTGCACCGGCAACACCACAGCACCGACCCGGCAAGCGCCAAGCGGGTGAGCTTTGGCCTGGTGCGCATGGCCAACATCGAGCCCTTGTTTGAGGTGGCACTGGCGCTGTACCGGCTGGGCGCGCCGCCCGGTGTGCGCATCCATTTGTGCGTTTACCACTCGCAATTTCCGCTGTTGATCCGGTCTGCCATTGAGCGGCAGTTGGACACCAGCTTGCAACGGCGCGATGAAAACGCGGTGTTCTCGCTGCCCGACATCGGCGCCAGGCTGGCTGCCAGTACCGAGCCCGACCAACTGTTCATCGTGTTGGGCTCACCCGTCACCGAAGTGGGCCGCGACCATGACTACGACTGGGCGGTGGTCGAGCCCTCATCCATGCGCTCACTCATCCAACTGGGCGGGCGGGTGCGGCGCCACCGCGCAGGTGCCATCAGCACGCCCAACGTGTGGGTGTTTGGCAGCAATTTGCGGCACCTGCGCTACCCCAATGAGCCGGCCTTTCGCTGGCCGGGCTTTGAAGACGCTGACCAGTTCCGCTTGCATGAACACGATCTGGCCAAGCTGTTGGCGCCTGACGACTACGCGGTGCTGGACGCCCGGCCACGCATCGTGTCGCGCCCGGCTGAGCTGTTGCGGCCGGCCCAGCATTGGGTTGATCTGGAACACGCCCGCATGCGGCAGACCATGTTGGCGCTGCCCAGGTTGCCCACAGCGCAGGCCAGCACCGGCGGCCGGGCGCGCAAATCAGAACAAGGCCCCGCCAAGCTGGCCTTCAACGCCAGCACCTGGTGGCACGCCCCACCCGGGGATGCGTTGCTGACCGCCTTGATCCCGCAGAAACAGCGGTTTCGGGATGACGGCGGGCGGCCCGAGGTGGACCTGGTGCTGCTGCCCGATGAAGACGGCAGCGAGGCGCTGCTGCACCGGGTGGTAGACCCGGCGGCGCGGGATGACCACCAAAAACTGTATGTGCTGGTGGACCGGTCTGAGCACACCCGCGTTGATGACGCGGCCGTGCAGGGTGAACGCATGCAAGCCTGGGGCGTCACCGACTACCTGCAGGCGCTAGCGGCACTGGCCGACGAGCTGGGCATGCCACTGCTGGAGACGGCCCGCCGCTTTGGCAAGGTCACCGTGCCCGGGCCGCGCGACGGAGAACGGGTGGGCTGGCGGTTTCATCCGGCGTTGGGGTTTGCCAAGCGCAGATGAGGCCACCGTGCAGCTTGAGCGGCTGCACGGTGGTGGGCTGCCTGTGCGGCAGTGGACAAACAGCGCCAAGACAGTGGACGCGGCAGTTTTCTGAGCTGCCTGTTCGGCAGTAATACAGTTGACACAGCAGTGGTCGACAAAATTCACCGTACAACCTAAAGTTGGGGTCTGCCGTGGCGCTGCAACGCCGCAGCAGACCTTCCACCAACACTGCCACCGGTTTTTGAACGGGCCGAGGCACCTACGACCGAGGTTGTCGGCCGAGGAGGATGCAAATGTGACGAACCATCACATCACCAAAAAACCTTGAGCAGCCATGCTGCTTCAAAGACTTGACCCGGCGGCTGTGCTTCCGGGATTTTAGGTGGCGCCCCGCAGAGGGCGCCCTCACCAGGGAGCCCCATCCATGTCACTGCCCCTCTCCGGGCGCGCGGCTGAGCTTCGAGCACTGATCTGGCGTTTTTTGTCTGAACGCCTGGACAGCAAGCTTGAAAAATTGCCTGCCGACGACCCCAAACGCACTGAGCTGCAGCAGCAGTTTGTGCCCGCCACCTGGCTGGACGACGCCGCGCGGCGGGTTGGCCAGATTCAGGCCGTCACCCACTCACTCAAGCCCATCCACCCGGACGCCAAAGGCAGCAGCCTGTTCTGTGACCCGGCTGGCCTGCCCGCGCTGGCCGAGGTGGGCAGCCACAACCTGGGCGCCCGCTTCGATATCGACGTGGTGGGCAACGCCGCCGCGCTGGATGTGTACAAGCTGCTCAAGCTCAGCCTCGAAGGCAAAGGCCTGCTGGACCTGGCCAGCGACCGAGACGCTGACCTGTGCGCCGCGCTGAGCGACGACCCCGCCCAGGCCGAGCAGTGGTGCGACGCCTTTGCCAGCCTCGCCAAACCGCGCGGCAAAGCCAGCAGCCACACCCTGGCCAAGCAGATCTACTGGCTGACCGGCACTGATGTACACGACGACAGCCACTACCAGTTGTTGGCGCCGCTCTACCCCACATCGCTGGCGCACCGGGTGTACCTAACACTGCAAGACGACCGTTTCAGCGACGCCGCCAAAGCGGCCCGCGCAGCCAAAAAAGCCGGCGAGCCACACGCGCGGCCGGTGCGTGACTACCCCAACCTGGCATTGCAAGGCCTGGGCGGCACCAAGCCGCAAAACATCAGCCAGCTCAACAGCGAGCGGCGGGGTGACAACGCCTTGCTGGCCTCACTGCCGCCGGTGTGGATATCGGTAGACATCAAGCCGGTGCTGCACACCGAATCGCTGTTTGCGGTTTATGGACGGCG
>JANPOW010000366.1:0-12159 GCA_031428185.1 Betaproteobacteria bacterium
CCTGGACATGGCCACCGCAGCCACTGGCGTGGGGGTGTGGAGCGTCTTGCTGGAGAAACCCGACGGACTGCACTGGGACGCCCAGATGCGCGCCTTGCACGGCCTGGCACTCGACGCCCTGGTGCCCGATCTGGCCAGCTACCTGGGCCGTTGTGTGCACCCGGATGACCGCCGCGGTGTGCGCGACGCCCTGTGCGGGCTGCTGCAGCGCAACGACGGCCTGCTGGACCTCGACTTTCGGGTGCTGCGGCCCGATGGCAGTGTGCGGCGCCTGGCCAGCCGCTCGTCCATCAGCGGCGCCACCGGCCAGCGCCACCTGCACGGCGTGATGCTGGACGTGACCGAGCGCCACAACACCGAAAGCCGGCTGCACCAGGCCCAGGAGCGCGCCTTGCTGGCAGCGCGCGGCGCCGGCATCGGCACCTGGCAGTCCGACCCCGACGCCACGCTGGGCCAGTGGGACGCGCAGATGTTCCACCTGCGTGGCCGCCCGCCGCGCAGCGAGCCGGTACTGGAGGAGGAGCGGCTGTCCTGGCTGCACCCCGACGACCGCGCCAGCCAGGTGCAGCGCATGGACGCCGCAGTGCGTGCCGGCGCCACCCTGAGCAGCGAGTTCCGTGTCGTCTGGCCGGACGGCACGCTGCGCTGGCTGGCGTCCAGCGCATCCCCACTGCGGGATGCGCGAGGCCGCACCGTGGGCCGGGTGGGCATCAACTGGGATGTCACCGACGCCCACAACGCCGCCGCCGCGCACCAGCAGCAAATGCTGGCGCGCCGTCAAAGCCAGGCCAAATCGCGCTTTCTGGCCCGCATCAGCCATGAGCTGCGCACCCCGCTGAACGCGGTGCTGGGCTTCTCGCAACTGCTGCTGGCCGAGGGCAGCGAAGCCGACTCCGCCACCTGGCGCCGCCGGGTACAGCATGTGCAGGCCTCGGGTGAGCACCTGCTGGCGCTGATCGACGACGTGCTGGAGCTGTCCAGCCTGGAATCGGGTGAGCTGCCCTTGTCACTGCAGCCGGTGGCGCTGGCCGGCCTGGTCGAGACCAGCCTGCCCCTGGTGGAGCTGCTGGCCGCGCAACACAGCGTCAGCCTGCACTTCAGCGCGCTGGACGGCTGGGCCCTGGCTGACCCGGTGCGGCTGCGCCAGGTGCTGCTCAACCTGCTCAGCAACGCCATCAAATACAACCAGCCAGGGGGCCAGGTGCGCGTCAGCGCCGAGTCGCTTGACGGCTGGCTGCTGCTGCGCGTGCAAGACACCGGCCGTGGCCTGGATGCCGAGCAGATCAGCCACCTGTTTGAGCCCTTCAACCGCCTGGGCATGGACAGTGAGGGCATTGCCGGCACCGGCATCGGCCTGGCCATCGTGCAGGCGTCGGTGCGCCACATGGGCGGCACGGTGCAGGTGCACAGCCAGCCCGGCCAGGGCAGTTGTTTTGAGGTCTGCCTGCAAGCCACCCCAGCGCCACGGCCCACCAGCACCAGCACCAGCACCAGCATCATTGGTGCCACGCTGCTGCCGCTGCCGCTGCCACTGCCACCCACCGGCGGCCGGCTGCTCTATACCGAGGACAACGCGGTCAACCTGTTGATCGTCAGTGCGCTGGTCAAGCGGCGCAGCGACATCGAGTTCAGTGCCGCCGCAGACGGCAGCAGCGGCCTGGCCGCAGCACTTGCGCTGCAGCCCGACCTGATCCTGCTGGACATGCAACTGCCCGACATGGACGGCCATGCCGTGCTGCGCCAGTTGCGCGCCAACCCGGCGACGGCCGGCATCCGCTGCATCGCCCTCAGCGCCAACGCCATGCCCGAGGACATCCGCAACGCACGCCGCAACGGCTTTGATGACTACTGGACCAAACCGCTGGAGCTGCAGCGCTTCATGCGCGCACTTGACCGCCTGTTTGGCATGGCACAGGCCTGAGCCCGCGCCACTGGCTGGCCTGCAGCCACGGCCCGCCGGTGCAGCAGAGGGGGCGCCAGAACCCGGCGAAAATACCCGTGCTAACCTGAAGTGTGAGAGGACACCCGATGACTGCGGCACAGGCCAAACTCTTGGCCAACCAGCCTGCCAGGCCATGTGGCAAGCAGCCAGCCCAGCCGGGCCCCCACCGGGCCGACTGGCCACGACAGCGGCGCGCAGGCCAGCCCGGCGTGCGCCAGGTGCTGCGCATCGGCACCTGCAGGAGCACCCACTGACCGATCGCCCACGCTGGCCCTACCCGTCGCAGCTTGACCGCGCGGCGCGCGGCATCGGCTTTGTGCTCACCCCCACGCACCGGCAACAGGTGGCGCAGGCGCAGATGCGCCGCGTCTTGCTGCACACCCGGGCGGGCACGGTGGCGGCGTCCGCCTTTGCGCTGTTGTTGGCGCTGTACCTGATCCGGCAACCCAGCGGCAGCATCAGCAGCGGCGCTGTGCAGGGCTGGCTGGTGCTCAAGCTGCTGGTGGCGGTGGCGCGCATCGGCATGGGCCTGGTCTGTGCCCGGCTGGCGGTGGCCAGCACGGCCAGCGCCGGCTGGCAGCATGCCACCCTGGCCCTGTTGCTGCTGGACGGCGCGGTCTGGGGCCTGGCCGGCTGGTGTCTGGTCGGCCAGTCCGTGCCACTGGCCGCGCTGGGCATGGCGGCGCTGGACGGTGTGGCCTGTGTCGCCACCTTTGGCCTGCAGGTGCGGCTGGCCGCCACCGCCGCCTACGCGCTGCCCATCCTGTTGCCGATGGCGCTGGGCTTGCTGCTGCGCAACGACGAGCTGGCCTACTTTGCCAGTGCCGGCCAGGTGCTGCTGGCACTGCTGGTGCTGCGCACCGCGCGGGTCTCGTCGGATCAGGTGTTGCTGGCCACCCTGCTGCAACTGCAGGCCGAGCAACTGATGGCGCAAAAAGACGCCGCACTGGCGTTGGCGCGTGAGCACATTGCCGAGCGCAACCGCTTTCTGGCCAAGGTCAGCCATGAGCTGCGCACCCCGCTGCACGGCATGCTGGGCCTGGCGCGGCTGCTGCAAAGCAGCAGTGCTGACCCGCTGGCACTGCGCTGCCTGGGCCTGATCAACGCCTCGGGCAAGCAGTTGCTGGAGCTCATCAACGATTTGCTGGACGTGTCACGCATCAACGCCGGCCACTTTGTGCTGCACCGCCGGCCGTTTGACTTGAACGCCCAGCTGGCCCAGGTGGCCGATCTGTTCCAGCTGCGTGCGGCCGACAAGGGCCTGGCCTTCAGTCTGGTCAACCACCTGCCGCAACGTTGCTGGGTAGACGGCGACGCTGCGCGCCTGCAGCAGGTGTTCAACAACCTGCTGGGCAATGCGGTCAAGTTCACCCGGCACGGCCGCATCGTGCTGGATGTCGGGCCAGGTGAGTGGCCCGACCAGGTGCGGCTGACGGTGCAGGACAGCGGCGATGGCATCAGCGATGCCGACCAGTTGCGCATCTTTGCCCCGTTCCAGCAGGCCAGCACCGATCAGCCCACCGACGGTGTTGGCCTGGGCCTGACCATCGCACGCGAGATCGCCATCGCGATGGGGGGTGACATCAGTGTGCACAGCCAGGCCGGCCAGGGTGCCAGTTTCACGGTGCTGGTCCGCCTGCCCGTGGCCCTGCCACCACCGGACCTGCCAGCGGCCCTGCCGGCCACATGGCAAGCCGACCCGCCCTTGCCCCAGCCTGCGCCGCTGCCCGGCCCGGGCGACCTGCCGCGGCTGGTGCTGGTGGCCGAGGACGACGAGACCAATATGTTGATCGCACTCGGTTTTCTGCAACGCCTGGGGGTGCGCTGTGAGTCGGTGCCCGACGGCCGGCAGGCCTTGCTGCGTGCCCTGCAAACCACCGACCGGCCCGACCTGGTGCTGATGGACTGCCGCATGCCCGTGCTGGACGGCCTGGCCGCCACCCGCGAGATCCGGCGCCAGGAGCAGGCCCTGGGCCTGCCGCGTCTGCCCATCATCGCGCTCACCGCCACGGCCACCAGCGCTGACCGCACCGCCTGCCTGCTGGCCGGCATGGACACGGTGATCACCAAGCCCTTCACGCTGGAGGAGCTGGCGCTGGCGCTGCGCGGCATGGGGCAGGCTGCCAGCGCCGCTGCCGGCCCGCTGGCCTGAGCCCGGATTGCTGGTCGCCTGGGCCTGGCGCCAGGCCGGGCGCCGGTGTGCGGTGGTGGCCGGCGCCGGTGCCCGCGCGGCGTCCACCAGTTGCAGGTCGGGGTGCCAGGTCTCGACCATGAAACCGTACAAGCCATGCTTGGCGGCAAACCAGGTGCGTTCGGCCGCCACCACATCAAAGCTCAACACGCTGTGCGGCAGGCCACCGGCATGGGCCAGCGGCACTTGTTGGCCGGCGCCCAGCAGGTCAGCAAAACCCAGGCCGCGGTAGATGCGGATCAGCGCCGCGCTGCGTGCACCGATCACCAACCAGCGGATCTGGCTGGCCACCGCGTACAGGTAACAGGCCTTGATGAGCATGGGCCGCACCAGCGCGTCGGCGCCGGGCTGGATGGCCAGGCGGGTGATCTCGGCCCGGCTGCTGTTGGCCAGGTGCGGCGGCAGGCTGACACTGGCCTCGATCTGCAGCGGCTGCGGCTGGCCACGCTGGATGCGTGCCGTGCCCACCACCGCACCGCTGGCCTTGTCGCGGCACACCAGCACCACCGTGCCGGGCTGGCGGTCAATCGCATCGGGCCGGGCCAGCGCTGCGGCGTGGGCAGCGGGCATGTCTGGCAGGTGGTGGCCATAGGCCAGGGCGCGCAGGGCGCTGGCGTCTTGCAGGTCACGCTCGCGGCGGGCGATCTGCACTGAAAAACTCAAGGCGGTGGTGGTCATGTTGCGGGGCTCCTGGGGGTTGCGGCGGCCGCCAAGGCGCCGTTGGGGTGCCCACTGGCCGGGGCTGCAGTGGGCGGATCAAAAAGAGGTCGTGACGACACACAACGTGCCGTCCGCATCGCTGGTTAGCATGCATTGCAACAAAATGTACAACAGGTCGAACAGCAGCCCGATCGTGCGGCATCTCTGGCCTGAGCGCCCTGTGCTTTGGGTGGGCTGCTGGCGCGGCGCTACAGTGCTGCGCGCAAGGTCAGGCGCCAGCCCGCCGTCCGCCCGTCCGCCCGCCCATCCTCCGATCAGCCCGCACCACTCACTGGCTTTTGCCACCACCACCCCGCATGCCTTCAGCCAAAACCCCTGCCCGCCGCAAAGCCGCGCCCGCTGCCAGCGGTACCACCCCTTTGCTGCTGTGGCTGGGCCTGGCTGGGCTGGTGCTGGTGCTCGACCAGATCAGCAAAATCCTGGTGATGGGCCGGTTTGCGCTGGGCGACAGCATGGTGGTCACGCCTTTCTTCAATTTGGTGCGGGCCCACAACGCCGGTGCGGCGTTTTCGTTTCTGGCCGGTGCGTCGGGTTGGCAGCGCTGGTTTTTTGTTGGCCTGGGCGCAGTGGCGTCGGCGGCCATCGTCTGGATGCTGCGCAAGCACCCGGGCCAACGCCTGTTCTGCAGCGCCGTCAGCCTGATCCTGGGCGGCGCGCTGGGCAATGTTGTCGACCGCCTGCTGCACGGCCATGTGGTGGATTTTTTGCAGGTCCACACCACGCTGCTGGCGCCGATGTTCCCTGGTGGTTACTTCCCCAGCTTCAACATCGCCGACAGCGCCATCACGCTGGGCGCCATCCTGCTGATTGCCGATGAACTGCGGCGCGTGCGGCGCGGCGGCTGAGCATGGCCGGCCAGCCAGCCGAGCCCGAACCCGGTGCCACCACCGGCCCGGCACTGCGCACCCTGCGCCTGGCCGACCCGCTGCACTGGCTGGCCCTGGGCTGGCGTGATTTCATCCGCTGCCCCGGCATCGGCCTGTTTTACGGCGGCTGCTTCATGGCCATGGGCTGGCTGCTGGCCTGGGTGTTCCAGCAGGCACCGGCCTATGTGCTGGCGCTCTCAGCCGGTTTTTTGCTGACCGGGCCTATTTTCTGCCTCGGCCTGTACCAGGCCAGCCGCCACCTGGAGCGCGCTGAGGTGCCCGACCTGGGCGATTCACTGCTGGCCTGGGACCAGCGCGCCGGCACGCTGGCCATCTTCGGATTTGTGCTGCTGGTGCTGGAGATGGTGTGGGGCCGGGCGTCGCTGATCCTCTTTGCCGTCAGCTTTGACGGCATGCCCGATTTCAAGGGCTCGCTGCTGGCGCTGCTCAAGCCCGAAAACCTGGAGTTCATCGTCGCCTACCTGCTGGTGGGCGGGCTGTTTGCCGGGCTGATCTTTGCCGTCAGCGTGGTGTCCATCCCGATGATCCTGGACCGCCAGACCGACGCCATCAGCGCTGTGCTGACCAGCCTGCGCCTGGTGCTGTCGCAGCCGCAGGTGATGCTGCTGTGGGGCGCGCTGATCACCGGGCTGGTGCTGCTGGCCATGCTGCCCTGGTTTGCAGGCTTGCTGGTGGTGGGGCCGGTGCTGGGCCATGCGTCCTGGCATGCCTACCGCGCGGCGGTGGCCGATTGACCGGTGGGGCGGCGGGCCGCGCACGGTGACCGGCTAGAGTCGGCCCGGTCCGGGCGCCGCCTGGTTGCAAAGCCTCGCCGTGACCCCTTTCGTGACCTCCTCCTTGCCCACCGCCCTGCCCCGCCCATCCACCCTGCCGCGCCGCCTGGCCGCCATCGGGTTGCCGCTGGCACTGCTGGCCAGCACCACCCTGCCGGCCCGTGCCGGCCTGCCCGAGGTGGTGCTTGGCGCCAAGCCAGCGGTGGTGGCAGTGGGCCTGTACAACGCGCTGTCCAGCCCCCGGTTCACCTTCCGCGGCACCGGTTTTGCGGTGGCTGATGGCCGCTTGCTGATCACCAATTTCCATGTGCTGCCCGAGACCACCGCCGAGTTGCAGCAACTGACGCTGCAGATTGGCGGCAACCGCGCCGGGGGCCAGGACGCCGCACCCGAGACGCGCCAGCTCACCGTACTGCAGACCGACAAGGTGCATGACCTGGCGCTGCTGCAGCTCAGCGGTGAGCCGCTGCCGGTGCTGGCGCTGGACGCTGCCGGTGCAGCGCGTGAGGGCCAGTCAGTGGCCTTCATCGGTTTTCCCATCGGCAGTGTGCTGGGCTTTTCACCCGTCACCCACCGGGCCATCATTTCGTCCATCACCCCGTTTGTGCTGCCGCCGGCCAACGCCCGCCAACTGGATGCCGCCGCCGTGGCGCGGCTGCGCCAGGGCATTTTTGACATCCTGCAGCTTGACGGCACCGCCTACCCCGGCAACAGCGGTGGCCCGGTGCTGGACGCCGACAGCGGCAAAGTGGTGGGCGTGGTCAACATGGTGCTGGTCAAGGGCAGCCGCGAATCAGCGCTGAGCAGCCCCACCGGCATCAGCTACGCCATTCCCGTGCGCTGGGTGCGTGAGCTGCTGGACAAACGCTGAGCCGGCCGGCGCGGTTGCAGCGCCGGCCCCACCCGGTCAGGCCGTCACGCCATCACGCCATCACGGCATCACGCCATCACGGCATCACGGCATCACGGCAGCAGGATGCTGCAGCCGGTGGTCTTGCGCGCTTCCAGGTCGGTGTGGGCGCGCGCCACGTCGGCCAGCGGGTAGCGCTGGTCGATGCGGATCTTGACCGCGCCACTGCGCACCACGGCAAACAAGTCATCGGCCATCACCTGCGTGGCCTCGCGGGTGGCGATGTGGCTGAACAGCGTGGCCCGTGTCAGGTACAGCGAGCCCTTGGCGCCCAGCACCCCGGGCGCAAACGGTGGGACCGGGCCGGACGCATTGCCAAAACTGGCCAGCAGGCCAAACGGCCGCAGCACGTTGAGGCTGCCCTCAAACGTGTCCTTGCCCACCGAGTCATACACCACCTTGACCCCCGCACCGCCGGTGATGTGTTTGACGCGGGCGACAAAATCGTCGGTGCGGTAGTTGATGGCGTGTGCGGCGCCGTATTCCAGCGCCAGTGCGCATTTGGCATCACTGCCGGCGGTGGCAATCAGTTGCAGGCCGAGTGCCCTGGCCCACTGGCAGGCGATCAGCCCCACCCCACCGGCGGCGGCGTGGAACAGCACAAAGTCACCGGCCTGCAAGCCTTCAGCCGGCAGGGTTTTTTTCAGCAGGTATTGCGCGGTCAGGCCCTTCAGCATCATGGCCGCGCCGGTCTCGAAGCTGATGTCGTCGGGCAGCTTGCACACATTGCGCGCCGGCATCACGCGGGCCTGGCTGTAGCTGCCGGGTGGGTTGCTGGTGTAGGCGGCGCGGTCACCCACGGCCAGGTGGGCCACACCGGCGCCCACCGCCTCCACCACACCCGCGCCCTCCATGCCCAGGCTCAGCGGCAGGGCGTTGGCGTACAGGCCGGTGCGCTGGTAGACATCGATGTAGTTCAGGCCGATGGCGTGGTGGCGGATGCGGATCTCGCCAGCACCGGGCTCGCCCACGGGCAGGTCAATCAACTGCATTTGTTCGGGGCCGCCGAACTGTTGGATCTGGATGGTCAAGGGCATGGTTGTTGTCTCCGTTGGGGGCCTGAAGCGTAACGCGACCGGGCGCCGGTGGCAGCCACAATCCCGGCGTGGCGGCGCCAGCCCCGCCCGACAGCCCCCAAACCTGGCCAACCCCCTCACCAAGCACCCCACCCGATGATGCGTTTAACCCAGGCCCCCAATCTGGCCATTGCCACCCTGTGGGCCGACATGCTGTGCGGCGCCGGGCTGGAGGTGACGGTGCAGCGCGCCTTTGCCGGCAGCATTGCCGGCCAGATTCCGCCCGACCAGGCTTTGCCCGAGCTGTGGTTGGTGGACGAAGCCCAGGCCAGCGCCGCACGCCAGTTGCTGCATGCGCTGCAACACCCACCCGAGCGGCGCTGGGCCTGCAGCGGCTGCAGCGAGGTGATTGACGGCCCGTTTACCCAGTGCTGGTGCTGCGGCAGCCCGGCGCCGACCATCGGTTGAGGCGAGCACTGCGGCCCGCACTGCGGCGCTGGTCTGCGCCCTGACACCTGCGCGACTGCAGCCCCGCCAAGCCGGCACAGACACTGCCCGCTCCTTGTCCACCAAGCTCCTGGCGAGCCCCCGCCCATGAACCGCGTGCTTGCCGATACCGGCGCCACCTACCCCATCGTGCAGGCGCCGATGGGCTGGATTGCGCGCAGCCAACTGGCCAGTGCGGTGTCGCGCGCCGGTGGGCTGGGCATCATCGAGACCTCGTCCGGTGAGACCGAGGCCTGCCAGCGCGAGATCCGCCTGATGGTGGCCAGCGGCCTGCCGTTTGGTGTCAACCTGCCGATCCGGTTTTTGAAAGACGACGCGATGCTGCGCTTCGTCTGTGAGGTGGGCATCCGTTTTGTCACCACCTCGGCCGGCAGCCCGGCCAAATTCATCGCGCCCCTCAAAGCCGCCGGCATCAAGGTCTACCACGCCGTGCCCACGCTGGACACCGCACTCAAATGTGTGGACGCCGGCATCGACGGCCTGGTGGTCGAAGGCAGCGAGGGCGGCGGTTTCAAGAACCCCGAGGAGGTGAGCACGCTGGTGCTGCTGCAGGCCATCCGCGAGCGGGTTGGCGTGCCGCTGATCGCCGCCGGTGGCATCGTGGACGGCCGCGGCATGGCAGCAGCGTTTGCGCTGGGGGCTGAGGCCATCCAGATGGGCACCCGCTTTGTGTCATGCGCCGAGAGCCCGGTGCACCCCAACTACAAGCAGGCCATCGTGGATGCCGACGCCACCGGTACCTGGGTGCTGAACAAAAAATCCACGCCCTGCATCCGCGCGCTCAAGACACCATTTACCCAGGGCATCCATGAGGCCGGGCTGATGCCGGCCGACACCTTCAAAGGCATCCAGGGCGTGTACTTTGGCGGCGACATGAATGCCGCACCGGCGCTGGCCGGCCAATCGGCCGGGCTGATCCACGGCGTGCAGAGCGCCCAGCAAATCATCCACCAGACGGTGGCCCAGTTCCACACCATCACGGCCAGGCTGGGCGCGCTGGCCCAGGCAGCCAGCTTTGGTTGATGTCATTCCCCCCCGTCATCCCCCCCGTCATTCCCCCCCCGTCATTCCCTCCACTGCCCCTGCAGGAAACACCATGAGCACACTCTTTTCACTCGACGGCCGCACGGCGCTGGTCACCGGCGGCTCACGCGGCATCGGCAAGATGATCGCGGTCGGCTTTTTGCAGCAGGGCGCCAAGGTCTACATCTCGGCGCGCAAGGCCGCGGCCTGTGATGCCACGGCGGCTGAATTGAGCGCGCTGGGCACCTGCATCTCGCTACCGGCCGATGTGTCCACCGCGGCCGGCATTGCCGGGCTGGTGGCGGCTTACAGCGCGCATGAATCCAAGCTCGACATCCTGGTCAACAACGCTGGCGCGGCCTGGGGCGCGGCGTTTGACGAGTTCCCCGAGAGTGGCTGGGACAAGGTGGTGGACTTGAACTTGAAGTCGCCCTTCTTCCTGACCCAGGCGCTGCACGGCCTGTTGAAAGCGGGCGCGGCCAGCCAGCCGGCCAAGGTGATCAACATCGCGTCCATCGACGGCCAAACCGTCAACCCGCAAGAAACCTACAGCTACGCCGCCAGCAAGGCCGGGCTGATCCACCTCAGCAAGCGCATGGCGCTGCGGCTGATCCAGGACAACATCGTGCTCAACGCGCTGTGCCCGGGCGCCTTTGCCAGCGAGATGAACAAGGACGCCCGTGACCACGGTGACGCGGTGGCCGCCCGCATCCCGGCGCGCCGGGTGGGGGTGGACGACGACATGGCTGCGGCCGCCATCTACCTGGCCAGCCGCGCCGGTGACTACGTGGTGGGCACCACGCTGACGGTGGATGGTGGTGTCAACCTGGTGCGCTGACACGGCCTGGCAGCGGGCGTCAAGCCGGCGCTGCCTCCGCCACGCGCCGGATCTGGCGCAGCATGCGGCCCCGGATCAAACCGCTGACCGGCCGGATCAGCGCCCAGTACACGGCCACGCGGCGCCGGGTGGCGGCGTCGGCGCAGTGCAGGCGCGAGATGGTGGTGATGCGGGTGCTGGCGCCGTCCGGCCTGGCCTCAAAACTGAGCATCAGCTTGGCCACGCCGGGGGTGGCAAACGCCAAGAAGGCGGCGGCGTCTGGCAACCGCACCAGGCCGTAACCGGGCTGCCAGAAACTGCCCACCAAACCGTAGGCCAGGGCCTGGTTGCCCAGCCGGCCCAGCGGCAAAAAATCGTCTTTGCCAAAGCGCTGCCGGCTGGCCAGCACACTGCCCAGGCCCAACACGCCAGCCAGTCGGCCGGGTGATTCCCGCAGCGCCAGTGCCGCTCCAATCAAGCGGTCATCATCGGGCCGGTAGGCGGCCGCAGCATCCATCAAGCGTGCGGGTGTGGCCCGGCTGTGCAGATGGTGCCGCTCTTCAAACTGCCAGTCGGGCAGCCAGCCATCGATCCAGTCGGTGGTCTTGTCTGTCATTCAAAAGGCCTTATCCACATGACATTGCTGATCATCCGTCACGGCGAAACCCCACTCAACGTGGCGCGGGTGCTGCAACCGGCCAACACGCCGCTGTCCGCGCGTGGCCTGGCCCAGGCCGCAGCGCTGGCGCGGCGGCTGGCGGCAGCCGACCCGGCCGCGTTGCCGCGGCCGGTGGCCATCGTCAGCAGTGACCTGCCGCGTGCGCTGCAAACCGCGCAGGCCATCGCTGCGGCTTGTGGGCTGACAGTGCTGACCAGCACCCTGCTGCACGAGCGCAACTTTGGCCAGTTGCGTGGCCTGCCTTACGACAGCTTGGGCTTTGACCCCCTCAGCAGCGAGGCGGCCGCGCCGGGTGGTGAATCCTTGAGCGACTTCAAGGCCCGCTGCCGCCAAGCCTGGGCCTGGGTGTTGGCCCAGCACACTGCCCTGGGCGGGCCGATGGCGGTGGTGACGCATGGCCTGGTGATCCGCCACTGGCTGCACGACGGGCCGCTGGCCGTGCCCAGTGGCATGGCACTGCCCACGGGCCTGGCCAACACATCGCTCACGCTGGTGGCTGGCGCCGCGCCGCACACCGTGCGCCTGCTGGACTGCACTGCCCACCTGGTGGGTGGTGTGGGGGAGGACAGCGCCAGCCTGTCGGGCGGTTGACGCGCAGCGGTGCGGTGCGGTGCGGTGCGGTGCGGTGCGGTGCGGTGCGGTGCGGTGCGGTGCGGTGCGGTGCGGTGGGGGGGGGGGGGGGGGGGGGGGGGGG
>JANPOW010000367.1:0-5991 GCA_031428185.1 Betaproteobacteria bacterium
CGCGTAAGCCCCGGCAATGGCGCGCTGCGGCGCGCCCAGCACGCGCAGCATGGCGCAGTCGTCCAGGTGGCGCTGGGCAAAGTCGCGTGCCGCAATGGCCACGGCCACCGCCGCCAGCAGCGCGGCCCGCAAAGCCACCAGGTTGAGAAAGCGCTGCGCCCGGTCCAGCGTCTGGCGCATCTCGGGCCGGCCCGATTCGAGTGATTCAATGCGCAGGCCACGCAGTTGGGCGCTGTCGATCTGGGCCGTGGCCCAGCGCATGAACTCACGCAGGCCGGCGGTGCTGGCGGCCCGGCCATCCAGCGGCGCGGCCACCATCAGCCGGTAGGTGATGCGGCTGGCCGGCTGCACCAGGCCGGTGGCGGCCAGGTCATCGGCATGCAACATCACACGCGGCGCAAAGCTCATGAAGCCGGCACCCCGGTCAGGCTCTTGCACGATCAAGCGGCTGATGGTGAAGCGGCTGTCACCCAGCAGCAGCGCATCACCTGGGGCCAGTTGCAGGGCGTCCAGTACAGCCGGCTCCACCCACACGGTGCCACGCTGCGGCCCGCTGCCCGGGCCGCCGGCCACGGCTTGCACCGCGCCGCCCACCGTGCTGGCCAGGCGCATCTGGCCCCGCAGCGGGTAGCCCGCACTCACCGCCTTGACGGCCACCAGCCGCGCTGCGCCGCCCTTGTCGTCGGGCGCCCGCGCCATGCTGGGAAATGCCGCGCTGCTGGCCTGCTGCAAACCCAGTTTGCGGGCAGTTTCAGCAAACGCAGCGGGCGCCGGTTGGTCACTGGCCACCACCACATCTCCGCCCAGCAACTGGCCGGCGTCACGCGCCAGCGCGCCCTCCAGCCGCGAGGCAAAAAAGCCCACCGCCGAGAGTGCTGCCACGGCCAGCACCACGGCCACCATCAGCAGGCGCAATTCACCGGCACGGAAATCGCGCCAGGTCTGGCGCCAGGCCAGGGCAACAGCGGAGACAGGCAGGGCTTGGGCAGTCATGCGGGCACGGTACACCAGCGCTGCGGCAGGCCGTGCTGGCGGCGCCAGCGCTGCGGCGGTGCGCCAGGCGAGGCACATTGTCGACAGCGTGCAGCGGCATCGAATGCTGGCCCGCGCGCCGGCTGGTCCAATCGGGCCATGAGCACCCACACCACCCCGCTGCCCCCTGTGTTCCTGTCCCACGGCTCGCCGATGACGGCGCTGGAGGCCGGCGCGGCCGGTGCCTTCTGGCAGCGGTTGGGGCCAGCCATCGACGCGGCCCACGGCCGGCCGCGCGCCATTCTGGCCATCTCGGCCCACTCGCTGGCGCGTGAGCCGCTGCTGATGGCGGCGGCCAGGCACAGCACGGTGCATGATTTTTCGGGCTTCCCCGACGCGCTGTACCAACTGCGCTACGACGCGCCCGGTGCGCCCGCGCTGGCGCCGCGCGTCGCCGGCGGGTTGCAAACCGCCGGACTGCCGGTGCACAGGGTGACCGATGGGGGGCTGGACCACGGCATCTGGGTGCCGCTGCGTTTTGCCTGGCCACAGGCTGATGTGCCGGTGCTGCCACTGGCCTTCCCACCCGACTGGAGCCCGGCCCAGCTGTTTGCACTGGGCCAGGCCCTGGCACCGCTGACCAGCGAGGGCGTGTTGGTGTACGGCACCGGCAGCCTGACGCACAACCTGCGGCTGGTATTTGCCGGCGCCCGGCCAGCGCTGGACGCGCCGGAGATCCCGGAAAGTGCGGCCTTCCGCAGCTGGTGGGCGCAGCGCTGCGCCACTGCTGACTGGCCGGCCCTGCTGGACTACCGCCGCCAAGCCCCGTTTGCCGCGCTGATGCACCCCACCGACGAGCATCTGCTGCCGTTTGTTGTGGCCGCCGGCGCGGGGGGCCACGCACCCGCGCAGCACCTGCATGGCAGCGTGACTTACGGCTGCCTGGGCATGGACGCCTACGCTTTTGGCCCTGCGGCGGCGGCGCTGGCGGTTTGAGCACACGCCGGCCGGCGCTGCGCCTCAGCGCCTCAGCGCCTCAACGCTTCAGCGCTTCAACGGCCTCAGCGTCCACTCGGCAGCTTGCCCACCACACCCTGCACCAACCAGTCCATGCCGGCGATCTGGCCATCGTCCAGCGCGGTCTGGGCTTGGCCGGCAGCCAGGCGCACGCGGCCGCTGTTGTCGGTCAGCGGTGCGGCAAAGGGTTTGAGGCGGCCGTCCAGCAGCGCCTGGGTGCGCTGGGCCAGCTCGGCCTTCAGCGCGGCGGGCAGGGCCGGGTTGATGGCTGATAACTGCACCAGCCCGTCTTTCATGCCGCCCCACACCGGCGTGGGCGCCCAGGTGCCGGCCAGCACCGCCCTGGCCTGCTGGGTGTAGTAGCCGCCCCAGTGGTGGGTGACGGCGGCCAACTGCACCGTGGGCGCAAAACGCGCCATGTCACTCTGGTAGGCCAGCAGCAGCACACCTTTGTCTTGCGCCACCTGGGCCACCGCCGGTGAGCCGCTGTGGTTGGTCAGCACATCCGCACCCTGGCCGACCAGGCTGAGCGCGGCCTCACGCTCACGCGCCGGGTCAAACCAGGCGTTCAGCCAGACCAGCTTGACTGACGCCGAGGGGTTGGCCGCCCGCATGCCGAGGGTGAAGGCGTTGACGCCCTGCACCACCTCGGGCACCGGGAACCCGGCCACATAACCCGCCACGCCGGTTCTGCTTTGTTTGCCGGCCAGCCAGCCGGCCAGCCAGCGTGCCTCGTAGTAACGCGCGTTGTAGGTGGCCAGGTTGGCGGCGCTTTTGTAGCCGCCGGCATGCAGGAACTTGACCTTGGGGTAGTCGGCCGCCACGCGCAGCGCGGGGTCCAGATAGCCAAAACTGGTGGCCACGATCAGGCCGCAGCCTTGGGCTGCCAGGTCACGCATCACGCGCTCGCTGTCGGCGCCTTCAGCCACACCCTCCACGTAGCGGCTGCGCACCTGGTCGCCCAGCGCGCTGGTCATCGCTTGGCGGCCCAGCTCATGCTGGTAAGTCCAGCCGGCCTGGCCCACCGGGCTGACGTAGACAAAGCAGGCCTGCAGTGGCGCGGCTGGCGTGGCTGGCGTGGCTGGCGTCGCGGTTGCGGTGGGCTGGGCTGCGGCTTGCGCGCCCGCAGTGGCGGAAAAACACCTTGCGATGGCCGCAACGCCAACAAACACAGCCATGCGGCAGCGCTTGAGGTTTTTGTGCATGGTTGTCCTCGACATGACCCCGTGGAATGGAAAACGCCGGCTTCGGGGGCACGAAACCGGCGTTGGCCGCGATTGTCGCAGGCCGGGCCGCAACGATCAGCCGCCAGCCCTGCCTCAAGGAAAGCCCTGAGGTGGCGCGATCCTTGCCGGGCGCATCCCGCCGTAGCATCGGCGCACCTTGAGGAGGCATCCATGACACCCATCCGCCGCATGTACCACCCGCTGACCACCCGCACCCAGCCCCGGCGCAGCCGCGTGCAGGTGCTGCTGGCCCCGCTGGCCCTGGCCGCCGCCCTGCTGGCCGCCCCCACGCTGCAGGCCAAGACACTGGTGTATTGCTCGGAGGGCTCACCCGAGAACTTCACCCCGGCGCTCAACACCACCGGCACCAGTTTTGATGCGGCCCGGCCGGTCTACGACAAGCTGACGCAATTTGCCCGCGGGTCCACCCAGGTTGAGCCCGGCCTGGCCGAGAGCTGGGTGGTCTCACCCGACGGCAAGGTGTTCACCTTCAAGCTGCGCAAGGGTGTCAAGTTCCACTCGGGCGTCAACGGCTTCAAGCCAACCCGCGACTTCAATGCCGACGACGTGTTGTTCTCACTCGAGCGGCAATGGAAGGCCGACCACCCCTACGCCAAGGTCTCGGGTGGCAAGTACGACTACTTTGCCGACATGGGCCTGAACGACGATGTGGCGGCCATCGAGAAGCTGGACCCGCTGACGGTCAAGATCACGCTCAAAAAGCCCAACGTCACCATGCTGGCCAATTTGGCGATGGATTTCGCCAGCATCCATTCGGCCGAATACGCCGACATGCTGCTCAAGGCCAACAAGAAAGAGCAGTTTGACCAACTGCCGGTGGGCACCGGGCCGTTTTCGTTTGTGGCCTACCAAAAAGACGCGGTGATCCGCTACAGGGCCAACAAGGATTTTTGGGGCGCGGCGGGTGAAAAAGCACTGGTCGATGACCTGGTGTTTGCCATCACCCCAGACGCCACCGCGCGCTACAGCAAGTTGAAAGCCGGTGAATGCCACTTTGTGATCGCCCCGCGCCCGGCTGACCTGCCCGAGTTGCAGAAAGACGCCGCGCTGAAGGTGGTCAACCAGCCCGGCCTGAATATCGCCTACTGGGCCTTCAACACGCAAAAGCCACCCTTCGACAAGAAAGAAGTACGGCAGGCGCTGAGCATGGCCATCGACAAGGCCGCGATCATCAAGGACGTGTACCTGGGTGCCGGCCAGGGCGCCAAAAACCTGATCCCGCCCACGCTGTGGAGCTACAACGACGCGGTCAAGGACTACCCGTTTGATGCGGCCAAAGCCAAAGACATGCTGGCCAAGGCGGGCGTGAAAACACCGCTGGAGATTGACCTCTGGTACATGCCGGTGCAGCGGCCTTACAACCCCAACGCCAAGCGCATTGCCGAAATGATGCAGGCTGATCTGGCCAAGATCGGCGTCAACGCCAAGCTGGTGACGTTTGAGTGGGGCGAATACCGCAAGCGCATGCAGCAGGGTGAGCACACCACCGGCATGCTGGGCTGGACCGGTGACAACGGTGACCCGGACAACTTCTTCTTCCTGCGCGGCTGCGAGGCCGCCCGCCCGGGCGGCCAGAACCTGAGCAAGTGGTGCAACAAGGCCTTTGATGAGCGGCTGGACAAAGCCCGCACCATTGCCGATGTGAAAGAGCGCAGCAAGCTCTACCAGGAGATGCAGCAGATCGAGCATGACGACGCGCCCGATTTCAAGATCGCCCACTCCATCGTCTACGAGGCGATGCGCAAAGAGGTGACGGGCTACAAACAAAGCCCGTTCGGGTCGCACCAGTTCAACGGCGTGGAATTGAAGTAGCCGCCGCGTTGCACCCGTCAGCGCACGGTCCTGCCACCTGCAGATGCTGAGCTTCCTGCTGCGCCGCCTGGCGCTCACCATCCCCACCTTCATCGCACTGATGTTTGTCACCTTCGTGGCCATCCGGCTGGTGCCGGGTGACCCGGTGGAGGTGCGGGTGGGTGAGCGCGGCATCAGCCCCGAGCGGCTGGCGATGTTCCGCCATGAGCTGGGGCTGGATCAACCCGTGTGGCAGCAGTTCTTGAGCTACTGCAACCAGTTGCTGCATGGTGACTTTGGCACCTCGCTGGCCACCAACCAAAAGGTGCTGACCGAGTTTGCAGCGCTGTTCCCGGCCACCATCGAGCTGTCACTGGCGGCCATGCTGATGGCGGTGCTGCTGGGTTTGCCGGCCGGCGCAATAGCCGCCGCGCGGCGCGGCACGGTGTTTGACCAGACGCTGATGGGCTTGTCGGTCACCGGTTATTCGATGCCTATTTTCTGGTGGGGCCTGCTGCTGATCATGTTTGTGGCCGAGCGCTGGGGCCTCACCCCCGTCTCGGGCCGCATCGACCTGATCAAGTACTACTTCGAGCCGGTCACCGGTTTCATGGTGATCGACGCCTGGCTGTCGGGCCAGGCCGGCGCGGTCAAAGACGCACTACACCACCTGGTGCTGCCGGCCATCGTGCTGGGCACCATTCCGCTGGCGGTGATCGCCCGCATGACGCGGTCAGCGATGCTGGAGGTGCTGAATGAGGACTATGTGCGTACCGCACGCGCCAAAGGCCTGCCGGCCTGGCGGGTGGTGGGCCTGCATGCACTGCGCAATGCGCTGATCCCGGTGGTCACCATCATCGGCCTGCAGGTGGGTGCGCTGATGGCCGGCGCGGTGCTCACCGAGACCATCTTCTCGTGGCCCGGTGTGGGCAAGTGGCTGATCGAATCCATCTCGCGCCGCGAC
>JANPOW010000368.1:0-1844 GCA_031428185.1 Betaproteobacteria bacterium
TGCTGGCCCGCACCACGGCGCTGGCCGACGTGAAGAAAAAGAGCGAGGGCATGTCCATCTTCATCGTGGATTTGCGTGACGCGATCGGCCACGGCATGACGGTGCGGCCCATCCCCAACATGGTCAACCACGAAACCAACGAGTTGTTTTTTGAGAACCTCGAAATCCCCGAAGACAACCTGATTGGCCTGGAAGGCCAGGGCTTCAAGTACATCCTGGACGGGCTGAATGCCGAGCGCACCTTGATTGCCGCTGAATGCATCGGCGACGGCCGCTGGTTCATTGACCGCGTCAGCGCGTATGTCAAAGACCGCATCGTGTTTGGCCGGCCCATCGGCCAGAACCAGGGCGTGCAGTTCCCCATCGCCGAGGCCCACATCGAGGTGGAGGCCGCTGACCTGATGCGCTGGCAGGCCTGCAGGCTGTTTGATGCGCGTGAGCCCTGCGGCGCCCAGGCCAACATGGCCAAATACCTGGCGGCCAAGGCCAGCTGGGAGGCGGCCAACGCCTGCATCCAGTTTCACGGCGGTTTTGGTTTTGCCTGTGAATACGACGTGGAACGCAAGTTCCGCGAGACCCGGCTGTACCAGGTGGCGCCCATCTCCACCAACCTGATCCTGAGTTATGTGGCCGAGCACGTGCTTGGCCTGCCACGGAGCTTTTGACCATGGCCGGCCCGCTACCGCTGGACGGCATCACCGTCGTCACGCTGGAACACGCGATTGCCGCGCCGTTCTGCACCCGCCAACTGGCTGACCAGGGCGCCCGTGTCATCAAGGTGGAGCGGCCGGGCACGGGTGACTTTGCGCGTGGTTACGACAGCCGGGTCAAAGGCCTGTCCTCGCACTTTGTCTGGACCAACCGCAGCAAAGAGAGCCTGGCGCTGGACCTGAAAGCGCCACAAGCCGACGCGGTGCTGGCCCGCCTGCTGGCCAACGCCGATGTGCTGGTGCAAAACCTGGCGCCCGGTGCCGCAGCGCGGTTGGGCTTGTCGTATGACGCCCTGGCACCCACCCATCCCGGCCTGATCGTCTGCGACATCTCGGGCTACGGCAACGATCCACAAATGCCCGGCCCGTACCGCGACAAAAAAGCCTACGACCTGTTGATCCAGAGTGAGTCGGGTTTTGTCTCGATCACCGGCACACCGGACGAGCCGTCCAAAGCCGGCTGCTCCATCGCCGACATTGCCGCCGGCATGTACGCCTACAGCAACATCCTGACCGCACTGATCCAACGCGGCCGCACCGGGCACGGCCGGCACATCGATGTGTCCATGCTGGAGGCGATGGCCGAGTGGATGACCTTCCCGCTGTACTACGCGTTTGACGGCGCCGCGCCACCGCCACGCGCCGGCGCGGCCCATGCCACGATTTACCCCTACGGCCCGTTTGCCACCGGCGGTGGCAAAACCGTGATGCTGGGCCTGCAAAACGAGCGTGAATGGCAGATCTTCTGCCGCGAAGTGCTGCTGCAGCCCGGGCTGGCGGCCGATGACCGGTTCAACACCAACGCCTGCCGCACCGCAGCGCGTGAACCCCTGCGCAGCTTGATCGAGCAGGTGTTTGCCGCCCTCAGCGCTGAGCAGGTGGTGGCGCGGCTGGACGCCGCCGGCATTGCCAACGCCCGTGTCAACAGCTTGGCCGATGTGTGGGCGCACCCGCAGTTGGCAGCACGCCAGCGCTGGACCACGGTGGACACCGCCGCCGGCCCGGTGCCCGCACTGCTGCCCCCCGGCTGCACCGAGGCGCGCATGGACGCCGTGCCCAGCGTGGGCCAGCACAGTGAGGCCATCCTGGCCGGGTTGGGCTTTGATGCCGGGCAAATTGCCGCGCTGCGGCGCG
>JANPOW010000369.1:0-3637 GCA_031428185.1 Betaproteobacteria bacterium
AGTAGAGATGCGCGGTGACATAGGCCACCACCCAGCCGACCAGCGACATCAACTCAAACACCAGGCCGCGCCACAGGCCAACCAGCACCGAGGCGGCCAACACCGCCAGCAGTGACCAGTCCACCCAGCCGAGATCGGCAAGTGATGTCACAGCGTCAGGATCGCCG
This sequence comes from Betaproteobacteria bacterium, assembly GCA_031428185.1. Taxonomy (GTDB): domain Bacteria; phylum Pseudomonadota; class Gammaproteobacteria; order Burkholderiales; family Burkholderiaceae_C; genus Pseudaquabacterium. The sequence goes on from JANPOW010000369.1 coordinate 168, forward strand.
CCGGCAGCCCGGCGGCCTTGATGCGGGCAGCGGTTTTGTCAGCGTCGGCGCGGCTGGCAAACGGACCCACCCGCACCCGGGTGCGCTTGTTACCGTCCACCTCCACCACCTGGGTGTAGGTCTTGAGGCCCAGCTTCTCCAGCTTTTGGCGCGCCTCCACCAGCTTGGTGGCGTCGGCATAAGCACCCACCTGCACCACCACACGGGCGGTGGTGGCACCGCTTGCAGCGGCGGTGCTGCCGTCGAGCAAGGCGCGGGCGCGGTTGCCGTCGTCGGCGGGCTTGCCCGAGTCAGCAGCGGGTGCAGCTTTGGGCGGTGCAGCTTTGGGCGGTGCGGGCTTGGGGGCCGGCAGGGCTGGCAGGGCTGGCACAACCGCCACCACCGACGGGCTGCTGGCGCTGCGCTGCGTTGCGGCCAATGACGCTGTCTCGCGGCCATGATCGGCCGCGCGCTCAACAATCTCAACCGAGGCCGGTGCAGCCACGACCGGTGGTGTGGCGGCCGGTGTGTCCAGCACCACCGCTGACGCGGCGGGCGCCATCGGCACCGCGGCGGGTGGCAGCAAAGGTGCTGCACCGTCCTTGCGTGGGATCTCGATCGGGATGTTGAGCGGGATCGGCCGCGGCTGGGTCTCGAACAGCAGCGGGAAGCCAATCACGCCGATGCCCAGCAGCACGGTTGCACCGATCAGCCTGCGGCGGGCGCGGGTGCGTGCTGCGGCCACGGTGTCAGGCGCTGCCACTGCGGGTGCGTCGGTGGCCTGGTCGCTGGCGCGTTTGAAAAAAGACAACAGACCCATGAGGTACGGGGGGCGACAGCCGGGTTGGGGTGGAGAGGCTGGCACCGTGTTGGGCACCGAAGGCGGCGGGTGCGATGGCTTGCAGGCCCTTGTTGGCCGTCATACAGGGCCAAAAAAGAGGACCCGGACCCGCTCAACCCACATGCCGAGCCGCCAGACGGGGCAGGCCATTTTTCAGCACGCCACCGACGGTAAAAAACGATCCGAAGACAACGATTCTATCAGCCGGGTCTGCCGCAGCCGCCGCTGCAGCCAGGGCGGCGGCGGGGCTGGCGTGCTCGGTGGTGGTCACCTTGTGACGCCCGGACAGGTGGCTGCAGGCGGTGCGCACGGCCATGGCCAGATCGGCCGCACTGGCGGCGCGGGCGGTGGGCAGATCGGTGAGGTGCCAGTGGTCGACCAGCGGCAGCAGGTGGGGCAGCAAGCTGGCCAAATCCTTGTCGCGCATGGCGCCAAACACGGCGTGGGTTTGCGCAAAGTAGCCCATCTGGTCCAAGTTGTTGGCCAGCACCGCCACCGACTGCGGGTTGTGCGCCACGTCCAGCACCAGCGTGGGCTGGCCGGGCACGATCTGGAAGCGGCCGGGCAGCTCCACCATGGCCAGGCCGTTGCGCACCGCCTGGGCATTGATGGGCAAACGATCACGCAGCGCCTCAAACACCGCCAGCACACCGGCCGCGTTGAGCAACTGGTTGGCACCCCGCAGCGCCGGGTAGGCCAGGCCGTTGAAACGCTGCTTGCGGCCACGCCAGGCCCACTGCTGCTTGTCGCCTTGAAAGTTGTAGTCACGCCCCAGTTGCCACAGGTCGGCACCCACCGCATCGGCGCGCTGCTGCAGGGTGGCGGGTGGCTCGGGGTCACTGACCACCACCGGTTTGCCGGGGCGCAGGATGCCGGCTTTCTCGATCGCGATCAGCTCACGTGTATTGCCCAGAAACTCGGTGTGGTCCAGCGCGATGCTGGTGATGAGCGCGCAGTCGGCGTCCACCGCGTTGACGGCGTCCAGCCGGCCGCCCATGCCCACCTCAAGGATCACCAAATCCAGCGGTGTGCGGCTCAGCAACCGCATGATGGCCAGGGTGGTGAACTCAAACCAGGTCAGCGTGGTGCTTTGGCGCGCCGCCTCCACCGCTTCAAAGTGCGGCAGCAGCGCAGCCGCACTCACCATTTCGCCGTTGATGCGGCAGCGCTCTTCAAAATGCACCAGGTGGGGCTTGCTGTACAGCCCCACCCGATAACCGGCCTGCAGCGCCACCGCCTCCAGCATGGCGCACGACGAACCCTTGCCGTTGGTGCCGGCCACGCTGACCACCGGCACGCTGTAGTGCAGGCCCAGCCGGGCACACACCGCCGCCACCCGGTCCAGCGTCATGTCGATGGTCTTGGGGTGCAGTTGCTCGCAGTGGGCGAGCCAGCCGTCCAAGGTCAAATCGAAATGCTCTCAATGCGCATGGCCAAGCCAAGCAGACGCCGCGGAACCGGCTCCGCCGGGCCGCTGGCGGCGCCACCCTGGGGGGGCGCACCGAAGGTGCTACGGGGGGGGCGCATCACACGACCGCGTCAGCGTTCTGGCGTTGCAGCATGGCCAGCATCCGGGCGATGGTGAGGCGCAGTTGGCGGCGGTCCACGATCTGGTCAATCGCGCCTTTGGTGATCAGGAACTCGGCGCGCTGAAAGCCCTCGGGCAACTTCTCGCGCACCGTGTTTTCAATCACCCGGGGGCCGGCAAAACCCACCAGCGCCCGCGGCTCGGCCAGCACCACATCACCGACAAAGGCAAAACTGGCCGACACACCGCCCATCGTGGGATCACACAACACGCTGATGTAGGGCAATTTGGCCTTGGCCAGGCGGCTGAGTGCGGCGTTGGTCTTGGCCATCTGGAACAGGCTGAACAAGCCCTCCTGCATGCGCGCGCCGCCGGTGGCGGTGAAGCAGATGAACGGCACCTTTTGCTCGATGGCGGCTTCAACGCCGCGCGAGAAGCGCTCACCCACCACCGAGCCCATCGAGCCGCCCATGAAGTCGAACTCAAAACACGCCGCCACCAGCGGCACGCTCATCACCGCGCCGCCCATTACCACCAGCGCGTCGGTCTCGCCCGTCGATTCGAGGGCGTCTTTCAGGCGCTCGGTGTATTTGCGGCTGTCCTTGAACTTGAGTGGGTCCACCGGCACCACCTCCTGGCCGATCTCGTAACGGCCTTCGGCGTCCAGAAACGCGTCCAGCCGGGCGCGGGCGCCGATGCGGTGGTGGTGGCTGCACTTGGGGCAGACGTTGATGTTCTGTGCCAGGTCGGTGTTGTAAAGCACCGTCTCGCATGACGGGCACTTGACCCACAGGCCTTCCGGCACCGAGCGGCGCTCGGTGGGGTCGGTCTGCTGCATCTTGGGCGGCAGCAGTTTCTCTAGCCAACTCATTGGAGCCCCTCGTTCGACGGGTACGTCGACCGATCCCCCGAGGGGATGTGGGCCGGCTTGGGAGCGGCCCGGCGCTCGGCCCGGCGCCCCTCGTTCGACGGGTACGTCGACCGATCCCCCGAGGGGATCTGGGCCGGCTTGGGAGCGGCCCGGCGCTCGGCCCGCCGCCCCAGGGGCTGAGGGTAGTGGGTGGGATCCCCGGGGAGGATGTTGTCGGGCTGGGGGGGGGCCCGGGGCTGGGCCCGGGGGGG
>JANPOW010000370.1:0-8179 GCA_031428185.1 Betaproteobacteria bacterium
TTGCCGCCGCTGGTCAACAACATCGTGGCCTTGCTCAAAGACTCGTCGCTGGCCTTCACCATCGGCGTGGTCGAACTCACCAACGCCGGCTCGCAGGTCAAGAGCACCTCGTTCCAGGCGGTGCCGGTGTTCATTGCCACGGCCATCATCTATTTGCTGCTGACCACGGTGATGACCCAGATCAGCGACGCTGTCGAGCGGCGTTATGACATTGAAGGCAAGTTGCGATGAGCACCGCTGACCCCGCCCCCACGACCAGCGCCACCACCGCGCCGCTGATCACGGTCGACAAAGTCAACAAGCACTTCGGCCCCCACCATGTGCTGAAGGATGTGAGCACCCATTTCAACGCCGGTGAGGTGGCAGTGATCATCGGCGCCTCGGGCTCGGGCAAGAGCACGCTGCTGCGCATGCTCAACCGGCTGGAGGCCCATGATGACGGCCACATCGTGGTGGATGGCATTGAGGTCAATGACGACGCCCGCGCACTGGACAAGCTGCGCTGCGAGGTGGGCATGGTGTTCCAGCAGTTCAACCTGTTCCCCCATCTCACCGTGCTGGACAACGTGGCGCTGGCGCCGCGCCGGGTGCGTGGCCTGTCACGTGCTGAGGCTGAAAGTCGGGCGCTGGAGCTGCTGGACCGGGTCGGCCTCAAAGCCCATGTGCACAAGCACCCGTTCCAGTTGTCGGGTGGCCAGCAGCAGCGCGTGGCGATTGCGCGCAGCCTGGCCATGCAACCCAAGGTGCTGCTGTTTGATGAGCCCACGTCCGCACTCGACCCGGAGATGGTCAAAGAGGTGCTGGACGTGATGAAAGGCCTGGCCAAGACCGGCATGACCATGCTGGTGGTTACCCACGAAATGGGCTTTGCCCGCGAGGTGGCCGACCGGGTGCTGTTCATCGACCAGGGCCGCGTGGCGGCCGATGCACCGCCGGACGAATTTTTTGCCGCCCAGGGCAATGAGCGCATCCGCGCCTTTCTGGGCCAGATCCTGCATTGACCGCTTTTTGTCCCCTGACGCACCACGCAAACCGCACGCCCAAAACATTCGACAAGGAGCACACCCATGAAACTGCAAGCCACGCTGATCCACCTGGCCGCCGCGTTGCTGGTGGCTGGTACCGCACCGGCCTTTGCCCAATCCAACCCGGCACTGGACGAGCTGCGCGACGAGATCCGCAAGCTGCGCGACGAGGTCAACGCGCTTAAAAAAGCCCAGGCGACCACGGCCAAGCCGGCCGACAGCAGCGGCTGGGGTGAGCGCATCGAGCAGTTGGAGATCAAGACCAAGGATGCGGTGGTGCTGGGTGACATCGGCGGTGGTTTCCGGCTGCCGGGCTCGGAGACGTCGGTGCGGCTGTACGGTTATGCCGAGGCCCACCTCATCCACGACATCGGCCGCTGGGGTGGTGCCGACAACTTCACCGACCTGACATTTCAGCCCGTGGGCAGTGAGCTGGCCGCCAACCCGGCGCTGGGCCAAAAAGGCAAAACCAAGCTGACGGCGCAGACCTCACGTTTTGGTTTTGAGACCTCCACGCCCACCAGCGCTGGCAGTTTCAACACCAGACTGGAGATGGATTTTTACGCCTACAACGGCACCGAAAAAGGCCAAAACCGCAACCGCCTGCGCCTGCGCCAGGCCTACGGCGAGTACGGCGGCTTTTTGATCGGCCAGGCCTGGTCCACCTTCATGGACCTGGACGACCTGCCCGAGACGGTGGATTTCAACGGCGCCATCGGCGCACCGTTTTCGCGCCGCACCATGGTGCGTTATGCCTACGGCGACGCAAAAGCCGGCTACAAGGTCACCGTGGCGCTGGAAGACCCGGAAGACCAGTTTGGCGGTGGCAGCGCGGGTGAGCGCACACCGCAGCTCATCGCCCGCTTTGACCAGAGCTTTGATTGGGGCGCCATCAACATCCGCGGCCTGACCCACGAGAAGCGCTCACTCACGGCCACCAAACGGGGTTACGGCATCGGCATTGGCGGCAGCTACAAGCTCAGCGACAAGGATTTGCTGATGGGCCAGTACACCCGGGTGGACGGCGACATCGACCAGCTCTACGGCAGCAACGGCTACAGCATTGCGGGTGACGGCAGCATCAGCTTCGACAAGAACCAGGGCCTGGTGGTGGGCTACACCAAAACCTTCAGTGACCAGTTGCGTGGCACGCTGGCCTACGGCATGAACCGTGGCGACAGCGCGCAGGCCGTCAACAACAAGCAACTGCAGCAGGTCTTCGCCAACCTGATCTATGCACCGATCAAGAATGTCGAGCTGGGCGGTGAGTTCATCATCGGTGAGCGCAAGACCTTTGCCGGTGAAAAAGGCGCGATGCAGCGGCTGGACCTGATGGGCCGCTATTCGTTCTGAGTGCACGCTTCGGGCTGTTGCGGCGTCAAGACTGCTGGCCCATCAAAAAATTACCGTTGGAGATATCGCTTGAAAACACCGCAATCACTGATCGCCCTGGCCACCAGCGTGCTGCTGGCCAGCACCGGCACCGCAGCACTGGCCGACGGCTACCCCACCCGCACCATCACCCTGGTGGTGCCGTTTGCCGCCGGCGGCCCCACCGACGTGGTGGCCCGCGCCATCAGCGTGCCGATGGCCCGTGCCCTGGGGCAAACCGTGGTGGTGGAGAACCGCACCGGCGCTGGCGGCACCCTGGCCGCTGCGTCAGTGGCCCGCGCTGCAGCCGACGGCTACACCTTCCTGATCCACCACAACGGCATGGCTACCGCGCCGGCGCTGTACCGCAAGCTGCCCTACAACCCGCTGACCGATTTCGAGTACATCAGCCAGGTGGTGGACGTGCCGATGACGCTGGTGGCGCGCAAAGATCTGCCGGCCAAGACGTTCCCGGAGTTGTTGGCTTACCTCAAAGCGCAGGGCGACAAGGTCAACCTGGCCCATGCCGGGCTGGGTGCGGTGTCGCACCTGTGCGGCATGGTGTTCCGCCAAGCCATCGGTGTTGATCTGACCACCGTGCCCTACCAAGGCACCGGCCCGGCCATGGCCGCCCTGCTGGGCGGTCAGGTTGACTTGCTGTGTGACCAGACCACGCAGACCGTGCCCCAGATCAAGGGCGGCACGGTGCGTTTTTACGGTGTCACCACCGCGCACCGCATCAAGGCCTTGCCCGATGCACCCACCCTGGCCGAGCAGGGGCTCAAAGGCTTTGAGGTGATGGTGTGGCACGGCATCTACGCTCCCAAAGGCACACCCAAAGAGGCCACCGAAAAGTTCAACAGCGCCGTGCGTGCGGCGCTGAAAGACCCGGTGGTGATGGCCCGCATGGCCGACCTGGGCGCTGAAATCGTGCCCGACGCCAAACTCACGCCGGACGGGCTGCGCAGCTGGCTAAAGCTGGAGACCGAGCGCTGGGGGCCGGTGATCAAGGCGGCTGGGGTGTACGCGGATTGAACCTTCTGTCGGCACGACATCCCCGCCCCAGTCAGCATCCGTCCGCTGCCTCACCGGCGTTTGGCGTCTGTAGGTCATAAGTCGTGACCAAATTCTCCCGATGCTCCCCGCGCTGGATAAACTGTCCCGCCGCCCCCCAATTTGGGTGGTTGAACTGGGATTTGCGGATGCGATACTCATTTTTGGAAACAATTGGTTTTGAAAGGACAAGCGGTGGACAACAACTCGCAAGATGACAGAGCTGTGCTTTCTGCGCGGCGTCGCCTGATCAAAGCGGGCTTTGCAGTGCCAGCGGCGCTGACCGTGGCCAGTGGCAGCGCGATGGCAAGAACCTCCAGCGCCTGCATCGTCCGCGAGGCCAATCAGGGCACCGTGGTGGGCTTTGACGCCAACACGGTTTACCTGCGGGTTGAGGCTTACACATTCATTTCGACCGGCAACGCCGGGGCGCCGGTACGTAGCTGGTGGATCCGTTTTGCTGAGATCAGTGCAATTGCGACCGCTGCGGGTGTCTTGATTCAGAGCAACTGGATCACGTCTGGGCAAGCACTGTGCGTTGAGCCCGGTACAGCAGACAACGACGGGCCGAGCTATGTCTATGTATCCGGCACCATCTACGCTGCAGTGCCGGCGCTGACCACAGCCGCCGGCGCCTCGCCGGCGCAGACGGCCCGCTACTACGCCGTGATGGTCAATACCAGCGGCAACATCATCGGCATCTCGACGCGGTTTACCGCATCCGGCCAAAGTGGTGGTGCGGTGAACACATCGTGCTGGAACTCGTTCGCCATATCGCCACCATAGTCCGGGCGTCGTGCATCTCCTGATGAAGATCGCTCGGATCGACGGCGTCTTGGTGGAACCTCTCGGTCCGGTCTGGGTGGCTTTCAGCCCGGCGAACGGTGAAACCACGCTGTTGAACGACGAGAGCGCCGCAATTCTTGAAGTACTGAGCAGCGGGGCGCTCGACACCACTGCCGTTGCCACCCAATTGGCAGAAGACGCCGGTATGTCGGATACCGACCTCACGGCGGCGCTGGACAGCCATTGGGCGCGCCTGATCGGCTGCGGCTTGCTACGGCAGGTTTCGGCGCCTGGCCCCTGCGCAGGGTGACGTTGGCGTCGCCCGCCGAGGTTCTTGCGCTCTGCAGCGTTGATGTGCATGAGGTTCGCAGTGCGCTGCGCAGCGGTGGGCTTTGGCTGGATGTGGGTGCGGCCACTGTGCATGTGCGCAGCGACAGTGATCACCTCGCGGCCGACCTGCGGCTGACCTACCCCGCTTTCCCGTTTGTCACTGCAGCGGATTGGGCCGACGCGCATGTTGAGGTCGAACGGGTGGGCGGCATTCGACGTTGGGTGCATCCGCAGGTGCGCCTGGTCAGTGACGGTGTTGCGCCGTTCTATCCGTTCCCGGCCAGCAATGCGCTGCCGCTGTTTGAGTGGGGTTGCAACTGGTTGATCGGCCAGCGCTTGAATGATTTGCTGCTGCTGCATGCCGGCGCGGTGGAGCGTGATGGCTTGGCGCTGGTGATGCCGGCGGTGCCGGGGTCTGGCAAGAGCACGCTCACGTCAGCTTTGGCGCAACGGGGCTGGCGGCTGTTGTCAGATGAATTCGGCGCTTACGACCCGCGGATTGATGCCTTCCGCGCGATGTTGAAACCGGTGGCGCTCAAAAACAAGTCGATCGCCGCGATCCAGCGGTTTGATCCGGCCGCCCGTTTCGGCCCCACCTACCTCAAGACCCGCAAAGGCGATGTGGCGCATCTTGCGGGTCAGCCGGATGCGGTGCGCCGCCGCCACGAGACCGCCAGGCCCGGTGCGGTGATCCTGCCGCGCTGGGAGGCAGGTGCTGCCACCGAATTGCAGCCGCTGACCGAAAACCGCTTGTTCCCGGCGCTGGCCTTCAATGCCTTCAACTATGGCGTGTTGGGCGATGTCGGCTTCCGGGCCGTGCTGGGCCTGGCGCGGCGCTGCCCTGGCTGGCAGCTGGTCTACAGCGACCTGGACGACGCTGTGCAGGCCATCGACGCGCTTTGGCCGCAGGTGCTGGAGCGGCAACGCGCTGCACTAGAGGCATGAGTTCGCCGCCACTCTTGCTGGCATGGCTGGCGGCCCTGCGGCAGCCCGCACTGGCCGTGGCCTGGTCACTGGCCGATTGGGAGCAAGTCGTGCGGCTGGCGCGTGGCCTGCGCCTGCTGGCCCGCCTGGCTGAAGCCATCGATGCCGCAGGCTTGACCGACCAGATGCCGGCGCCGGCCCGGCGCCATTTGCTGGCCGAGTTGCGGCTGTCGCGGGCACGGATTGCAGCGGTTTGCTGGACCATCGAAGGCATCACTGCGGTGCTGCACGACGCACCCTACCCCAAAGTGCTGCTCAAGGGCGCCGCCTACATTGGCCAGGACCTGGACATCGCGCGCGGCCGGCTGCCGTCTGACCTGGATGTGCTGGTGCCAAAGCGCCACATCGAGGATGCGCAGCGCCGCTTGATGGTCGCCGGCTGGACCGAGCCTGAACTCGACGCGCACGACCGGCGTTATTACCACGAGTGGGCGCATGAGGTGCCACCGATGACGCACCCGATGTTCCAGCTGGAACTCGATTTGCACCACAACATCCTGCCGGCGGTGGGCCATGCGCCGGTGGATGTGGACCGCTTGCTGGCCTGCCTGTCCCCGTCGCGTTTCAATGGTTGGCAGGTGCTGGACCCGGTTGACCAAGTGCTGCACAGCGCCGCGCACCTGTTTTTTGATGCCGAGCTGATGGACCGGGTGCGCGATCTGGTCGACCTGGACGGCTTGATGCGCCATTTCGGCCGCGAGCCCACCTTCTGGGGCCGCCTGCCGGCCCGAGCGGTGGCGTTGGGGCTGGGCGAGCCGCTGGCGCTGGCGTTGCACTTTGCCCAGGCCTGGCTCGGCACGCCGGTGCCGGTGCAGGCCGAGCGCCTGATCCTGCAACATGGGCCGGGGCAAGTGCAGCGCGCCTGGCTGCTGCCGCTGATGCACGCGGCACTGCTGCCATCGCCGCCGCACCTGCGGCCGGCCACCGGCAAGTCGCTGGCGGCAAAAGCGCTGCTGGTGCGCCACCACTTCCGGCGCCTGCCGCTGCGCTTGCTGCTGCCGCACGTCTGGCACAAATGGCGCCAAGTGCTGCGTCCGGTGGACGCCGACCGCGAACTGCCGCCGCCAACACCGTGACGCCGGCCGCTGTCACGTCAGGCCTTGCAACTCAGCCTCACTGAACCCCGCCGCCCGGCGTGCCGCCAGGTTGAATGGCGGCCGCAAGCGCGGCGCGCAATAGCGTGCCACCAGCGTGGGGTACAGCGCCTCGGCGTCATGCCCATCGCGGGCGCACAGCCAGCTGTACCAGCGGTTGCCGATGGCCACATGGCCGATCTCGTCGCGCAGGATGATGTCCAGGATGGCCACTGCGCGCAGGTCACCGGCGCGCTGCAGCTTGGCTTGCATCGGCGGTGTGGCGTCCAGCCCGCGTGCCTCCAGCGTGCGCGGCACCAGCGCCATGCGGGCGGTGATGTCGCCGGCGGTGGCCTCGGTCATCTGCCACAGGCCGTCATGGGCGTCAAAGTCACCGTAGTCGTGGCCCAGGGTCTGCAGATGGGCGCGCAGCAGGCTGAAATGCAGGGCTTCTTCGGCCGCCACCTGCAGCCAGTCGCGGTAATAGGCCTCGGGCATGTCGGCAAAACGCCAAACAGCGTCCAGCGCCAGATTGATGGCGTTGAACTCAATGTGGCAGACCGCGTGCAGCAGGGCCGCCCGGCCGGGCAGCGTAAAGGGTGAGCGGTGTGGCACCTGGCTGGCCGGAACCAGCCGTGGCAGGGCAGGGCGGCCGGGCAAGCTGGGTGTGCTGCCGGCTTGCCAGCTGGTGTTGATCTGGCCGGCACCACTGTGCAGGGCGGCCAGCAGCGCCCGGGCCTGCAAGGCCTTTTCAGAGGGGTCAGCCAGGGCCAAAACGGCCAGGGCACAGGGGCGGAGTTGCATCCCTAGAATCATAGACTTTGGCTGCCTGGCCCCGTGGTGGCGCCGCGCCCGCCGCCCCCACCAGGATTTGTGATGGCCATCTACCAACTTGAAAACGATTTGCCCACGGTGCATGCCACGGCCTGGGTGGCTGACAGTGCACAGGTGATAGGCCGCATCACCCTGGCCGAGAACGCCAGCGTCTGGTACGGCGCAGTGCTGCGGGGTGACAACGACGACATCCACATCGGCCGCAACAGCAATGTGCAAGATGGCAGTGTGCTGCACACCGACCCCGGCACGCCGCTGACCGTGGGCGACAACGTGACCATCGGCCACAAGGTGACACTGCATGGCTGCACCATTGGCGATTGCAGCCTGGTGGGCATTGGCAGCACCGTGCTCAACAACGCCCGCATCGGCCGCAACAGCATCGTCGGTGCAGGCACGCTGATCCCGGAGGGCAAGACATTCCCGGACGGTGTGTTGATCGTCGGTGTGCCAGGCAAGGTGGTGCGTGAGCTGACGCCCGAGCAAATTGCCCGCCTGCAGGCCAGCGCAGCCCACTATGTGCAGCAGCAGCGCCGCCATGCCGGGTCGCTGCGGCGCGTTGATGTATGACGGATGTTTGACAGATGTCTGATCGCCTCTCACCCAAGCCCAGCCCGGCCCTGCCATGGACCAGTTGATCAAGTTCCTGTTTGAAGGCCTGCCGGTACGCGGTGTGTTGGTGCGGCTGGACGAGAGCTGGCGCGACCTGCTGTCACGCCGCAG
>JANPOW010000371.1:0-17488 GCA_031428185.1 Betaproteobacteria bacterium
CGCACCAAACCGGCTGCGGTGCAGGCCGGCGCAGTGGTTGCCCACGGCGGCCACCATGCGTTTGACCTGATGGTATTTGCCCTGGATCAGCGTCAGCCGCAGGCTGTCCGGCCCGGTTTGTTCACAGCCCTCGGCGCGCACCGGCAGCGGGTCGTCGTCCAGCACCACGCCGTGCAGCAACTGGCGCACTTGTTGTGCGTCCACCGGCCGGACGCAGGTGACCTCATAGACCTTGGGCACGTGGTGTTTGGGGGATGTGAGGCGGTGGATCAGCTTGCCGTCGTCGGTGAGCAGCAGCAGGCCGGTGGTGTCCTGGTCCAGCCGGCCCACCGGCTGCACACCGCGCCGGCGCAGCGGTGGTGGCAGCAGCAGCAGCACACTGGGCCAGTGGCTGGGCTTTTGTGAGCACTCATAACCGGCGGGTTTGTGCAGCAGCACCAGTGCAGTGGCCTGCACGGTGAAGGTCTGGCCCTGCACCTCGATCAGCAGGCCGCTGGTGTCAAGCTGGGCCGCCGGGTCGGTTTGCACCACACCGGCCAGCTTCACCAGCTTGGCGGCCAGCAGGCCGGCACATTCACGCCGGCTGCCAAAGCCCTGGCTGAACAGGATGTCGTCAAGCCGCATGAAGGCGGCGCAGGGGTGGGGTCATGGGGGCGGCGCCGTCATTCGTGCAGTTCCAGCACGGTGAGGTGATTGTCCTTGGCCGACCAGAGCCGGCCGACGATGCGCTCATGGATCACGCCCGACTTGAACTCGCCCACCACCGCCCGGCCCACGCCTTTGTCCAGCGCCACGCTGTCGAGCTTGAGTTTGCTCACCGCCACGCCGGCCACACCGGGTGTGATGCCGGGCGCTGGCTGGCCGTCCAGCACGATGGTGTCGCGTGGCAACCCGAAGTAGGCGCGTGGCCGCACCAGGCTGACGATGGCTGCGGCAGCCTTGTCGGCATCGGCCACCCGCTCGGGGCGGAAATGCACCAGGTCAGACGAGCGCAAAAACGGCGCGCGGTACACGTGCGTCAGCGCAAAACCGGGGGCCTGCACCACAAATTCGAGCGCGGTTTTGCTGCTGGTGCTGATGGGGCCCCAGCGGCCATCGGCGGTGATGGCTTGGTCCACCAGCGCCGCGCCGCTGCGCGCACCGGTGCTGGCATCCACCGCGTAGACGGCGATGCGCCCACCGGGTGCTGGCAGGTTGGTGGGGCCGGCGGCCGTCACACCGGTGAGCTTGCCGCTGAGCATGACGCTGGCCTCGGGCGTGATGTGGCTGGGCCCGGCCACCGCCGGCGCACGGCCGCTGACAAAGCGGTAGGCCGCCGCAAAAGCCTCGGGGTGGTAGCTGACCTCACGGTGGTCGCGCCCGGGCAGCACCATGTTGTTGGCGCCGCGCAGCGCCGGGCCGTCAAACGTCACGTTGGTGGGCGTGCCTTTAGCGCCAATCCACACGCCGTCGGGCTGGGCGAACTTGTCAAAGTTGTCCGAGCGCAGCGTCATCCACTGCGGGCCGGGGCTCACTTCGTTGCCGTTGGGGCCTTTGGGCGTGTTCAAACCCATCAGGAAAGCACCGGTGCCGTTGAACTCGTTGTTGGGCCGAAAGCTGGGGATGGCCCACACGCCGTGGTTGGGTGTGCCGCCCAGGATGGCGTGCGACACCTTGGCCGCGCCCGGCGCCTGGCCGGGGATGCCGGCGATGTAGCTGCGGATCGCATTGCCGCCGCGCGAGTTGCCCATCAGCACCACCTGTTTGGCGCCGGTGGCGGCCAGCACCTTGTCCACCTCGGCCGCCAGAGTGCGCGCCTGGTCGTCGGCCGAGCTGCGGCCGTCTTGCGCCACGCCGTTGTCATCGCGTGCGCTGGGGTAGGGGAAGTCCACCGCGTGCAGCCGCTCTACGGGCCAGCCGTTGCTCTGCCAGCGCCACAGCGTGGTGGTCCACAGCGCGGCGCTGTCGCCGTTGCCGTGCACAAACACGATGGGCGGCAGCTGGTGGGCCGGTGGCGTGCTGGCGCAGGCGGCCAGCAGGCTGGCGCCGAGAAGGGCCAGCAGGCTGCGGCGGTGCAGGGTGGGCAGGGTGGGCATGCGTGTCTCCGGGGGTCTTGTGGGCTGGGGTTTTGGTGTTGCTTGGTGCTGAAACAGGTTCAGCACAGGCCCAGGTCGGTGGCGGACGGCAAATCAGGCAGATCGGGCAACCCGGCGTTGCGCACGCCCTGCGCAGCGCGCACGGCGTTGAGCACGGCGCGCATGGTCACTTCGGCCGCCAGCGCGCCCAGCACGGTGAGGTTGGGCGCGGCGCTGCCCGTCACCACCGCGCCACCGGTGGCCAGCGCAAACAGCGCGTCACCGTCACTGGCGGTGTGTACCGGGTTGATGCTGCGCGCCAGGCCGGCATGGGCCATCGCGGCCAGTTTGTTGGTCTGGGCTTTGGACAAACGTGCATCGGTGGCCACGATGCCGATGGTGGTGGCCAAACCGGCCATCAGATGCGCCGGCAACCGGCCGCTGCGCAGCGCGGCCATCGCATCCAGCGGGCTGCGGCCGTCATCCGCCCGCGCACCTGCAATCACCCGGCCACTGGCCGGGTCCACCACATCACCCACCGCGTTGACCGCCACCAGCGCGGCCACCGTGGTGGCGCCCACGGTGAGGGATGCCGTGCCGATGCCGCCCTTCATCGCCCGGTGGATGCCAAACAGCTTGCCCACGGCCGCACCGGCACCGGCGCCCACGCTGCCCTGGGCCGGCGGCTTGCTGCTGGCGGCCTCACAGGCGGCATGGCCAGCGGCGGCGTCGGGGCGGACGCTGGCGTCCCCCAGCCACAGATCAAACAGCACGGCGGCCGGCACGATGGGGACCCGGACCGACCGGCCGGGTGTGCCGTCGCCGGACACGGGGCCCACCTGCACACCGTGGCCGCGTTCTTCCAGCCAGCGCATCACGCCATCGGCCGCAGCCAGGCCAAACGCGCTGCCACCGGTCAGCAGCAGCGCATGCACACACTCGATGGTGGCCAGCGGGTGCAGCAGGTCGGTCTCGCGGGTGCCGGGTGCTGCGCCGCGCACATCCACCCCGGCCACCACGCCTTGCGGGCACAGCAGCACGGTGCAGCCGGTGGGGCGGCGGTTGTCAGTGAAGTGGCCCACCTGCAGGCCGGTGATGTCGGTGATGGCGCCTGGGAACATGGCGGTCATGTCGTCAGCCGGGGCGGTTCTGGGTATTTGCGCAAAAACGTTTCAGGGTTCAAGGCAGGCACGGGTGAGGTTTTGAAGTCGCGTTCATTGCGGGTGATGATGAACTGCGCCCCGCAGGCTATGGCGGCCGCGACTTGAAGCGCGTCTTCAAAGTCGTGCATGGGCAAGTCAAGCGCAGCCAGCACATCGGGCCGGCCAGTTTTTGCCACATCGGCCCAGACGAGCGTGCTGCGGATGAAGTCACGGCTTGATATGTTGGATTGCTGCCGCTCGATCAGGTAGGCCAAGGTGGCGATGGAATGCCAGGCCAGCCAGCCCTCGTGTTGCCTGCCGCACCCGGCCAACAACTGGGCCGCCGCGGCGGCGCCGGGCCGCTGCAGTGCCACGTCCAGCAGCACGTTGATGTCGATCAACAGGCGCACGGTGGCTCACACCTTGTCAGCGCACATGCTTGGCAAGCAGGTGCGCCAGCCTGGGGTCATCGGCCTGCACATCGCTCGCTTCGGGCAGCTTCAAGCGGCCTTGCCATTGCGCCACCCAGCGCTCGGCCGCCCCGGCAACTACGCCCTGAGCCAACAGCGATTGCGTCAAGGCCTCTCGCACGACGGCTGACTTGGACAGCCCACGCTTGCGGCTGACCTCTTTCAAGGCGCTGTTCAGGTCGTCCGGCAGTTTGAGGGTGATGACATGCATGGCGCCTCCGTGGTAATACCTTGGCTGTCTGCGGATATTACCAACGCCGCCCACCCGGACCCCAATTCAAGCCGGTGGTACACCCAGCCCAACCAAGAAAAAAGCCCGCTGCGGGCAGCGGGCCTTGTGCCGGGGTGACCTGGCAACCACCGTCAGGCAAACACGCCCGCCGTGTCCTGCATGCAGGCTGACACCTCACCCAGGTGGTGCAGGGTGTCGCCGTAGGCCATTTCCAGCATGGTCAGGCGCTTGAAGTAGTGGCTGCTGATGTATTCATCGGTTACGCCGATGCCACCGTGGATCTGGGTGCATTGCTGGCCCACGTAGCGCATGCTCTGGCCCAGTTGCACCTTGGCCTGGCTCAGCGCGCGGCGGCGCTGCGCCGGTGCTTCACCCAGTTTCATGCTGGCGTAAAAGCTCATCGAGCGGCCCAGCTCCTGCTGCATCTTGACGTCTGCAATGCGGTGCTTGAGCGCCTGGAAGGTGGCCAGCGTCACGCCAAACTGCTTGCGGGTGTTCATGTAGTCCACCGTGATGGCCACCAGCTTGTCCATCAGGCCAACCCCTTCAGCGCAGCTGGCGGCAATGCCGAAGTCGAGCGCACGTTCCAGCGCCGGCCAGCCGTCCTCGGTCACCAGGGTGGCGGTGGCGCTGTCGAGCATCAGCTCGCCGGCCCGGCCGCCGTCCTGGGTCGGATAGCCCGTGACGGTGACGCCGGCGGCGGCCTTGTTGACCAGGAACAGGCCGATGCCCGCGCTGTCGGCAACGCCGCCGCTGATGCGGGCCGCCACCACAAACTCGTCGGCCTCGTCGGCTGCGGGCACGAAACTCTTGTGGCCGGTCAAGGCCCACAGCTCGGCCCTGGGTGTCGCGCTGGTGCTGATGTGCCGGGCGTTGTAGCGGGCGCCGCGCTCTTGCAGCGCAGGCACCACCAGGGACTCACCCGTGGCGATGCGCGGCAGCCAGGCGGCCTGCAGGTCAACCGGGCCGGCGGCCAGCAGGGTGGGCGTAACCAGGGCTGCGGCGGCGTAGGGCGCATTGACCAGGCCGCGGCCCAGCTCTTCCATCACCACCATCGCCTCGATCGGGCCGAAGCCCATGCCGCCTTCGGCCTCGGGCACCAGCAGGCCGGTCAGGCCCAGATCGGCCAGCTCGTTGTAGACGGCGCGGGTCTGGCCGCCGGCCTTGGCCAGCGCGTGGCGGCGCGGGAAGTCAAAGCCTTTTTCCACCCAGCGGGCCACTGCGTCGCGCAGCGCGTTCTGATCGTCGGAGAAGTTGAAGTCCATGTCAGGGTCCTTTCGTCAGTCTGACTGGAGCCCCTTCCTCCTTGGGGGGAAGGGGCTGGGGAAGGGAGCAATCCGGGGGCTGCGCGTCGCGCAGGCCGGCCGAGGCGCTAGCCGAGCACGGTCTGCGACACGATGTTGCGCTGCACCTCGTTGCTGCCGCCGTAGATGGTGGTCTTGCGCATGTTGAAGTAGGTGCCCGCCAGCGGCGCGCACTCGGCCGCGCCGGCAAAGTCGCCTTGCCAGCCGGCCTCCATCGCCTCGTGCTGGTAGGGCAGGGTGGCCGGCCCGGCGGCCAGCATCATCAGCTCGGCATAACGCTGCTGGATCTCGCTGCCGCGGATCTTGAGCAGGCCGGCCACGTCCAGGCTTTGCTTGCCGGTTTTTTCAGCCGCCAGCACCCGCAACACCATCATCTCCAGCGCCACGATGTCGACCTCCAGCAGCGCGATCTGGTCGCGGAAGCGCACGTCGTCGTACACCCCTTCGGTCTTGGCGATGCGCTTGACCCGCTCCAGCTCGCGCTTGGCGCGGTTCACATCGGCGATGTTGGTGCGCTCATGCGCCAGCAGGTGCTTGGCGTAAGTCCAGCCCTTGTTCTCTTCGCCGATCAGGTTGTTGGCCGGCACCTCGACGTTGTCAAACCACACCTCGTTGACCTCATGCTCACCGTCCATCGTGATGATGGGCCGCACGGTGATGCCGGGGCTGTGCATGTCGATCAGCAAAAAGCTGATGCCGGTCTGCGGCTTGCCTTCTGTGCTGGTGCGCACCAGGCAGAAGATCCAGTCGCCAAACTGGCCCAGCGTGGTCCAGGCCTTCTGGCCGTTGACGATGAAGGTGTCACCCGAACTTGTGGCTGTGCGGACTGCCCGCGTCTTGAGCGACGCCAGATCAGAACCCGAGCCCGGCTCGCTGTAGCCCTGGCTCCACCACACCTCGCCGCTGGCGATGCCGGGCAAAAAGCGCTGGTGCTGCTCGGGCGTGCCAAAGGCCATGATCACCGGCGCCACCATCACCGGGCCAAACGGCAGGATGCGCGGCGCGCCGGCCAGCGCGCACTCTTCTTCAAACAGGTGTTTTTGCACCGAGGTCCAGCCCGGGCCACCAAACTGGGTGGGCCAGCCATAGCCCAGCCAGCCCTTGGCGCCCAAAATCTTGCCCCAGCGCTGCAGGTCGTCACGGCCCAGGCGCAGGGCATTGAGCACCTTGTGGCTGATGTCCTTGGGCAGGCTCTCGGCCACCCACTGCCGGATCTCGGCGCGGAAGGCCAGTTCTGCCGGGGTGAAGTTCAGGTCCATGGTGTTGATGTCTCCAGGCAAGCGGGGGATGGGCAGCCAATGTTTTTAGCACGGCCGTTCGATAGGGGTTTGTCCCTGCAGCGACAGGCCCCGTCTTGATAATCCGGGCCGATGACTGTGACCGCGGCAAGCGCCGATCTTGCCCACCTTGCCGCCCCGCCCGCCGGCCCTGGCTACCGTGCCACCGTGTCCAGCCTGGCCATCGGCCAGGTGCTGAGCTGGGCGGCGCTGTACTACGCTTTCTCGAGCTTTGTGCTGCCCATGCAGGCCAGCCTGGGCTGGAGCAAGCCCACGCTGATGGGCACCTACACCCTGGGCCTGGCGATGTGGGGTGCGGCCACTTACGCCGTGGGTGCAGCCATCGACGCCGGCCACGGCCGCTGGGTGATGAGCGGTGGCTCACTGCTGGCCGGGCTGGGCTGCCTGGCCTGGTCCCAAGTGACGACGCCCTGGATGTTGTACGCCGTGTGGGCGCTGCTGGGCCTGGCCATGGCCATGACGCTGTACGAGCCGGCCTTCACCGTGCTGACCAAGCGCTACCCCATGCGCTACCGCGACGGCATCACCGCGCTCACGCTGGTGGGGGGCTTTGCCAGCACGCTCAGCTTTCCGGCCGTGGCCTGGCTGCTGCGCCAGGGGCTGGACTGGCGTCAGGCGCTGCAGGTGATTGGCGTGCTGCTGCTGGGCGTGGCCGCGCTGCACGCCTGGGCCTTGCGTGGCCCGGCGCTGGTGGCCGGCCCGGTGGCCGTGGACGCACAAGCCGATTCCACCCTGCACCAGGCGCTGCGCCACGCCAGCTTTTGGCTGCTGACGCTGTGCTTCACCCTGCATGCGTTTGTGCAGGCCGCACTGTGGGCGCATGTGATGCCGGCGTTTGCGTCGAAGCCAGTCACCGAGCATGAAACCCTGCTGGTGCTGATGACCGTTGGCCCGGCCCAGGTGGCCGGCCGGTTGTTGTATGTGTGGCTGGGCCGCAGCTGGAGCTTGCGCGTGGTGGGCGCGCTGGTGCTCACCGGCCTGCCCTTGTCGATGGCGCTGTTTGCGCTGGGCCGCAGCCTGCCCGCGTTACTGGGTTTTGCGCTGCTGTTTGGCATCAGCAACGGGCTGGTCACCATCGTGCGGGGTGGGTTGGTGCCGCTGTACTTTGGCCGCAGCCATGTGGGTCGCATCGGCGGCGTGATGTCGGGCATCGGCCTGTTCAGCCGTGCTGCCGCGCCGATTGGCGCCAGTGCCTTGCTGCTGGTGCTGCCGGGTTACCAGGAGTTGCTGCTGGTGTTGTCCGGCCTGGGCTTTGCGGCGGTGTTGGCGTTCTGGCAAGCGAAACTTTGACCCCCCCCCTCCGCAGCGCCTTCGGCGCTCCCCCCAGGGGGCGCCGCCAGCGGCCCGGCGGAGCCGGCTGCGCGGCGTCTGTTGGTCGGCAGGCTGCAAGCTTCTTGCACGGTTGCTGGTCTACTGCATCACACGCATTTTTTTGGAGACAAGCATGCAATACACCCGCCTTGGCCGCAGCGGCCTCACCGTGTCCCGGCTGTGCCTGGGCTGCATGACTTACGGCCAGCCCGAGCGTGGCGCCCACCCGTGGACGCTGGATGAAGCCGCCAGCCGGCCGTTGATCCAACGCGCGGTGGAGTTGGGCATCAACTTCTTTGACACCGCCAATGCGTATTCCGACGGCACATCGGAAGAGATCGTCGGCCGCGCGCTGCGCGACTTTGCCCGGCGCGACGAGATCGTGGTGGCCACCAAGGTGCGCAACGCGTCACGCAAGGCGCCCAACGTGGGCGGGCTGTCCCGCAAGGCCATCCTGTTCGAGATCGACGCCAGCCTGCAGCGCCTCGGCATGGACTTTGTGGACCTCTACCAAATCCACCGCGCTGACCCGCACACCCCCATCGAGGAGACGATGGAAGCGCTGCACGATGTGGTCAAGGCCGGCAAGGCGCGCTACATCGGCGCCTCGTCCATGCCGGCCTGGCAGTTTGCAAAAGCCCAGCAGGTGGCGGCAGCAAATGGCTGGACCCGCTTCATCAGCATGCAGCCCGAATGGAGCTTGTTGTACCGCGAGGAGGAGCGCGAGATGGTGCCGCTGTGCCGCGACCAGGGTGTGGGCCTGATCCCCTGGAGCCCGCTGGCGCGTGGCCGGCTGGCGCGGCCGTGGGGGCAGCACACACCGCGTGTGGCCAGTGATGTGTTTGGCGCCGGCCTGTTTGCCAACACCGAGGCCAATGACCGCCAGGTGGCCGAGGCCCTGGCCGGCGTGGCCACGCAGCGTGGCCTGCCGCGTGCCCAGGTAGCGCTGGCCTGGCTGCTGGGCCAGCCTGGCCTGGCCGCACCCATCATCGGGGCATCCAGGCTGGCGCATTTTGATGACGCGGTGGCAGCGTTGGACACCACCCTCAGCGCTGCTGAAGTGGCCACGCTGGAGGCGCCGTACCTGCCACATGCGGTGGTGGGTTTTTAGCCCCTGCGGGCAGACCCACCCGGCGGGTTGACCCCGAGGGCTTGTGCCCCGCAGCGGCAGTACAAGCTGGCCCACGGTGTCACGGCTGTCTGGCCGCAGCACACCGTTTGGCTTGTTTGTCCACCCCACCACCGCCTGGAGCCCATGCCCATGACATTCCATCGACGCACGTTTGCGGCCCGTCTGGCCGCTGTCGGCCTGGTCACTGTGGCGGGGCTGGCGCCCGCACAGGCGCAGAAGAAATACGACACCGGCGCCACCGACAAAGAAATCAAGATCGGCCACATCGGGCCGTACTCGGGCCCGGCGTCGGCTTACGGCACCATCGGCAAATCGATCAGCGCCTACATCGACAAGATCAATGCCGAGGGTGGGGTGAACGGCCGCAAGCTCAAGCTGATCACGCTGGACGACGCCTACAACCCGTCCAAAACGGTGGAGCAGGCGCGCAAGCTGGTAGAAGAAGAAGAGGTGCTGGTGGTCTTCAACCCGCTCGGCACACCGCCCAACAGCGCGATTCACAAGTACATGAACGCCAAGAAAATGCCGCAGTTGTTTGTGGCCACCGGCGCCACCAAGTGGGGCGACCCCAAAAACTTCCCGTGGACGATTGGCTGGCAACCCACCTACCAGGCTGAATCCAAGATCTATGTTGAGCACATTCTGGAGACCAAGCCCAACGCCAAGATCGCCATCCTCTACCAGAACGACGACTACGGTAAGGACTACCTCAAAGGCTTTGAGGACGCGCTGGGCGACAAGGCCAAGACCATGATCGTCAGCAAGCTGACCTACGAGGTGACTGACCCCACGGTAGACAGCCAGTTGCTCAGCCTCAAGGCCAGCGGCGCCGACACTTTTTTCAACATCACCACGCCCAAGTTTGCGGCCATGGTGATCAAGAAAAACGCCGAAATCGGCTGGAAACCGCAGCACTATTTGAACAACGTGTCGGGTTCGGTCAGCGCGGTGATGCAGCCGGCGGGGCTTGAAAACGGCATTGGCGTGATCAGCTCGCAATACTTCAAAGACCCGACCGACCCGCAGTGGGTGAATGACCCCGGCCTGAAAGACTGGACCGAGTGGATGAAAAAGTACTACCCCGGTGGCAACCTGGCTGACGCCAGCAACGTCTACGGCTACACCGCCACCCAGGGCCTGATCCAGGTGCTCAAGCAATGCGGCGACAACCTGAAGCGCGAGAACGTGATGAAACAGGCCGCCAGCCTGGACCTGGTGCTGCCCATGCTGCTGCCGGGCGTCAACGTCAAAACATCGCCGGATGATTTTTACCCCATCGAGCGCGAGCAACTGGCCAAGTTTGATGGCAAGACCTGGATACGGTTTGGCAAGGTGTACGGGCGTTGACGCTGCAGTGCGCGGCCGCCAAACATGACGCTTTGGATCGTCGTTGAACGGCGGCCCATGGCTGATTTCTTGATCGCTGCCGCCAAGTTGCAATTTGCGCAACTGGTGCGCCGCGCTGAAGCAGGGCAGCCGGTACACATCACTCGGCGGGGCCGCGTGGCGGCCGTGCTGGTGTCCGCGGCCGAATGCACCCGCCTGTCTGCACCGCGCCAAGGCCTGCTGGCCTACACCCAGGCTTTGCGTGATGAAGCAGCCGCTGCGGGCATCACGCTGTTCAGCGATGAGGAGCAGTCTGGCTTGCGTGACCAGTCCTGCCTGCCGGCGCCTGACCTGGCCTGAGCGCCAAGCCCGTTTAAACGGCCTGGCCAGCCGCATTGATGTGTTGACGGTTGACCAGGCCGCCGCTGCACCCTTGCATCGCCACATCGCGGTCCACGCTCTGTCCCACAACACCGACCCGTAAACTCATTTGCCAGCGGCGTGCCCGACAAACCAGGAGTCTGATGATGGCCACAGAATTGCGTCAGTTTGATATCGAGGGTCGCAAGGTGTGGGTGCAGGTGGATGCTGACGATGTACCTGCCCCCGCGCGCAAACGCGCAGCCACCGGCCGCGGCGGTTTTGTGAACACCTCTGCAGGGGATGGCGCTGCCACCCCGCCCCGCAGCCCGGTCGCCAAGGCCGTGCAGTCCGCAGACATCGAAGGCGCGCTGGGCGCCGTGATCGGCCCGGTCGAGTCCGCATTGAAGGCACTCAAGCCGACCGAACTGACGGTGGAGCTGAAGTTGGGCTTCAAGGTCGATGCAGGCGTGTTCATTGCCAAGACCAGCGCCGATGCATCGGTGTCGATCAAGGCGGTCTGGAAACCAGTGGCCTGATCCGAGACCCGGCCATGGCGCAAGCGTCCGAGCCGTGGTTGGTCGGCTTCTGGTCCAGGTCGACGCTGAGCAATTCCAAGACCGGCTATCTCTTTTGCGGCGTCCTGATCGGCCCGCGACAGGTCCTGACTGTCAAACACGACTTGGCTGGCCGAAGACAACTCTTCGCACGGTTCATGGTCAACGCCACCACCAAGTTCAAGGTGATGGATCAAGACATCCACCCCGATCTGGACGCCGCCATCCTGACCTTGGAGATGCAGCCAGATGCCGCTGCGCTGCCCGCATGGGCGCCCGAGAGCATGGACCTGGGGCCGGGCCGGCTGGTGGGTGTGTTTGAAGGCGCTCCGTACGACGGCACTATCGACGTGGGCCGGGCCGATCCGCGGTGGCGGCACCACCTGTTCACCCCGGAGCAGCCAAAAGGCGTCAGCGGTGGCGCGGTGCTGGTGGGCGGCAAGCTGTGGGGCATGGCCGTGCGGCGCTACGGCACAGAGGCGATAGGCTGCGCCATCCCGATGCACTTGCTGCGCGATTGGATTCGTGCGCATTTGCAAACCGCCGGTGTCGCCGATGAGGTCATTCCCGCCGCCACTGTCCCAGTGCCGACTGCGTCTCGGCTCAGCGACTTGGCGCGCTGGTTGGACGCAACGCCGCGGGCCACACTGCGGCAACAACTGATTGACGCGGCTGCCGACGCCAATCCACCACCAGCCGCTGGCCCCCACCCGCCGCCGCCGACAACCGCGTTTGCGGCGCTGCAGCGCATCGCCCACCACAGCACGCCTACCGATGTGATTGCCGGCATTCACTTGCTGGGCCGGGCCTTGCGCCTCACACGGCGCGACATGGGCGACGCCGACTACCAAAAGCACATCCAGCCACGCGCTGCGGATTTGCTGGCACAGGTGGTGGCTGCGGCATTTGATTGCGATTGCACCGTGTTGTCGCCAACGGCTGACCAGCCAAGCTCACGCGTGCGGCGCACACCGTTTCAGAGCATTGGCATCAACGCCTTGCTGGCCGCGCAATTGTTCAAGGGCCAATTGCAGTTCATACCCGCCGCCGGGGGCTGGCAGCCGCAGTGGTTGTTTGAGCTGCATGCACCGCCCAACGGCGAGAAACCGGAGCAAGCCCTGTTTCGAGAGGCGCATCGGCGTCTGGTGGGTGGCGAATCGCCAGACACCCTGGCCCGGTCGCGAGCGTCGGCCCCGTTGGATGCGGTGGGTGAACTGCACGCCTTGCGCCGCCGCATCAGCGAGCAGGTGGTGGAGAACGAGAACCTGGTGGCTTTTGTGGACTGCTCGTCCCGCCTGCAACTCACGCCCGCCGGGCGGCAGCGCGCGCAGGCCTTTGCCGCTGCGTTGGACGTTGATGTGTTGCTGCAATGCCCAGCCGATGACGCCCCCGTGCTGCGCATGCGCACCGATGATTTTGAAGATGCGATGACCGGGTTTCTCTCGCGTCACGCCGCCCCGGCGCCCACCCGCTGACCACCGACAAGGCACCCGCGCTCATGGCCAACCCGTTCTTGAAGCTCAAAGCCGACCAGATCACCCCACTCGATGACCAGGACGGCATGCCCAAGGCGGGGCACACCTGGCTGCAACCGCAGATTGATGCACTGGTGGCGGCCCACGCCGCACAGCGGCCGCTGCTGGTGCGCGGTGAGGCAGGCAGCGGCAAGAGCCAGATGGCGCGCGCCGCAGCCAAAGTGCTGGCCAGCCCCTTGCACAAGGAGGTGGTGCACGGGCGTTTTGAAGCCCGCGATCTGCTCTACCGCTTTGATGCCATCCAGCGCCTGGCGGATGCGCAGGCCCAGCTGCATGACCAGGTCAAGGACACGGCGGCCTACCTGCGCCACGGCAAGCTGTGGCAGGCCATTGACGATTGCCGGCCCGGCCAGCCGCGCGCGGTGTTGTTGATTGACGAGATCGACAAGGCCGATGCCGATGTACCCAACGCCCTGCTTGACGTGCTGGGCAACAACCGCTTCGAGGATGAATGGACCCACACGCCGGTGGCACCCAAAAGCGGCGAGATGCCCTTGATCGTGATCACCACCAATGAAGAGCGTGAGCTGCCGGCCGCCTTTGTGCGCCGCTGCCTGGTGCTCAACCTCAACCCACCCAAGGACGAGCGCAACTTCATTGCCTGGCTGGTCAAGCTGGCCAGCGCACACACCGACCTTGATGTGGCGCCGGCCGTGGCACTGCGCGCGGCTGAGCGTGTCTGGGCAGACCGCAGCGCCGCCCTTGACCTGGGCCAGCAGCGTGTTGGCCTGGCCGAATATGTTGACCTGCTGCGCGCCCTGCACGAGTTGACGCTGAACGCCAAACCCGCCGCCCGCGCCGCTGTACAGGGCAAGTGGCTGGACAAGCTGGGTGCCTACTTCTTGGTCAAGGGTGCCGACATGGACCAAGCGCGCGCCAGCGCCAGCCCGGGCCGCGCCGGGGCATGACCGGCAAGCGCGCGCTTGTCGGCCCCGCCGACCTGCTGCGGCTGCTGGGTGCAGCGGCCGGTACGGATGCGCCGGCCGATGCCCTGTGCCTGGATGTGACTGCCGACACCTGGTTTGGCTACGTCCGCCAAGGCCTGCCTGCCCCCACCGCGCCCAAACCACGCCGCAAGGCTGCTGCCGCCCCGCCGCCCGCCCCGCCGGCAAGACCAACCCCAGGGCCGCTGCGCATGCCTGCGGTGTATGCCGTGGTGGCTGCCAAGACGCTGCCAGCGCCCGACGGCCCGCCGCGCCTGCCCGCCCATGTGCGCGCACTGGCGCCGGACGATGCCCGGCTGCAGCCCGGCGCCGCCCGCTGCACCGTGCGCGACGTGGATGTCTGCCCGCGTGCCCGTGTGCTGCCGGCGCTCAAGCGCTGCTTGGCCAGCACCATGCCGGGTGCCCTGGACGAGCGCCGCCTGGTGGACTGTGTGGCCCGGCAGCAGCCGTTGCAGCGCTGGCCGCGCCTGCCGTCACGCCGCCTGCAGCCAGGCTTGCTGGTGCTGTTTGATTTTGCTGAGGCGCTGTGGCCCTACCGCCACGACATGCTGCGCCTGGGCCACTGGCTGCGGCAGGACGCGGGCGCCCAGCAGGTGCTGCTGCGCTGCCTGGACGCCGGGCCCTGGGGCCCCTGGCGGCCCTGGGGCAGCCCACACACCAGCGCCAGCCCGCCACTGCCCCAGCCCGGCCATTGGCCGGCGCCCGGCGGCAAGGTGCTGGTCGTGTCCGATCTGGGGCTGGGCGGCGGCGGGTCATCGCCGCTGGCCCTGTCGCCAGCAGCCGTGGCCTGGCAGGCCTTGCTGCAGGCGCTGGTGCTGGCCGGCCAGACGGTGGTGGTGCTGACCACCCAGGGCCAGGCCAGCATCCCGCTGGGGGTGTCGCACCGCGTCAAGGCTTTCCGCTGGAGTGCGGATTCCAACTTCAAGCCGCTGCCCTGGGGCGCCACGCCGGCAGAGCCGCCGGATGCCGGCGCCCTGGACCAACTGCTGGCCATGGTGGCCGCCACCCGGCGCACTGACCCGGCGCTGCTGCGCGCCTTGCGCAAGCTGCTGCCCACCGGCAAGGCCAACGCCAGCCTGGAGGCCCAGCTGTGGGGCCATGCCGATGTGGTGGCCGGTGGCGCCTGCTGGATCCGGCCTGGCCGCAGCCGCCACCACCTGCAGCGCTTTGCGCAACTACCGGCCGACGTGCAACTGCAGGTGCACCACCTGTGCGCGCAACACCACGCCCACCTGCCGCCGGTGCTGGTGCATGAGGAGTTGCTGCTGCGCCACCAGTGGGGTGCGCCCGCCCTGCGGCAGGCGCTGGCCCCGGGTGCCGAAGCGGCGGGCCAGTTTTTGCGCGCCATGCTGCCGCGCATCGGCCAACCGGGGTTTGCGCAGTGGACCGAGGTGGCGCAAGAGATGCTGGCCCGCATTGACGCGGATGACCCGGCGGACGTGCCCGAGCCGCTGCGTGAACTGGCCGACGCGGTGTACGCCGGCACCGCCGCCGGCGCCGTGCCCGCCTGGGTGGCGCTGGAGCGCGAGACGCTGGCCAGCGCTGCGCCACCGCGCTGGCTGGTGCATGACATCGCCAGCGGCCAGGTGCAACTGGTCAGCCAGCCGCCGCATGCGCTGCAGCGCGTGCTGCACGGGGCGCTGCTGGCCCACAGCCTGGACTTCCGCCGGGGGTCAGGCCGCAGCCGGCTGCGCGTGGCACTGGGGCCGCAGACCGGCGTGTTGAACTTTGGTTTGCTCGCTGATTTGGCGGCGGCGGAATGGCGCACGCCCGGCGAGGTGATCCAGGCGGATTGGGTGGCCAGGCCGCAAGGTGCGGGCGGCTGGTCGTGCAGCCCGCAGGGCGTGGGGGTGGAGTTGCCGCCAGTCTGGCCGGATGCCGCTGCGCTGCAGGTGCAACTGTCTGGCCGCGACGACAGCGTGCAGACGGCGGCAGGCGCCGGCAGCAGGCCTTCCTGGGTTTCAGTGCCGGCAACAGCCAGCGCAGCCACCACTCCCGACGGGCCGGAAGGCGTGCTGCTGGACTGGGTGCAGGGCGTGGACAACTTTGGCGTGCTGCTCAACATGACGGTGATGACCCGCAACGCCCCGGCGCCCACCCGCATGCTGGAATTTGGCCCGTGCCAAACCTTCCGCTACATCCCACCATCCACCTTCCAGATGGGCTCGCCCCCCAACGAGTTTGGCCGTTTCGATGACGAAGGCCCGCGTCACCCCGTCACCCTGACCCACGGCTACTGGCTGGCCGACACGCCCTGCACCCAGGCGCTGTGGCGCGCGGTGATGGGCGGCGCCAACCTCAGCCACTTCAAGGATGCTGCAGACGCCGACGACCTGCCGGCGGACAACGTCTCCTGGGACGACGTGCAGACCTTTCTGCACACGCTGCAGGCCCTGTTGCCTGCCGGCTGCCAGGCTGCCTTGCCCACCGAGGCCGAGTGGGAACACGCCGCCCGCGCCGGCACTCACACCGTCTACTGGTGGGGCGACACAGCCGATGCCGGCAAGGCCAACATGGGCCACGCGGCCGATGGCACCACCCCTGTCAAAACCCACCCCGCCAACCCCTGGGGCCTGCACGATGTACACGGCAATGTGTGGGAATGGTGTGCCGATGCGCCGCGGCCTTACCGGGATCGGCCGGAGGTCGATCCCTCGGGGGGCGCCGCAGGCGACATTCGCGTGCTGCGCGGCGGCGCCTGGCTCCCCCCGGCGGGCGGCGCCCGCTCGGCCTACCGCGACCGCGCCCCCCGTGGCAGCGTCTGGTCCTCCCCCGGTTTTCGTCTTGCCCTGAGATCCCCCAGCCCCAGCACCAGTGCCGCAGGCCCAGGTAAAGCCCTGCCCGGAGGGCAGGGCAAAGGGTCCGGCCGGAGGCCGGACCCGGCTGTCGGCGGCAGCCCCGGCCCGGCAGGGCCGGACAATCTCTGGCATCGCATCAAGTCAACCGTGCGGCCCAAACGATGAGCATCCACTGCGCCGCCCGCCATGTGGCCTGACGCCGACCGCACCCGCGCCCCGCTGGGCGACTTCCCGCCCAGCTGGGCCAGTGCCTGGGGCGATGACCCGTTTGGCCTGTGGGCCGATCTGGTGGTGGGCGGGGTGGTGCAGCGGCTGCGGTGGATAGAGCCGGGCAGCTTCACGATGGGGTCGCCTGCCGCTGAACGGCGCTTGATCACCGACAAGCGCATCCGTCAGTGGGCCGATGCGAACGAAGCGCCGCAGCACCAGGTCACCATCAGCCGCGGCTTCTGGCTGGCCGACACACCCTGCACCCAGGCGCTGTGGCTGGCGGTGGTGGGTGGCAAAAACCCCAGTCGGTTCCCGCAGGGTGACGACGCCGCGCAACACCCGGTGGAGCAAGTCACCTGGCACAGCGCCCAACAATTCATCCAGGCCCTGCAGACCCGGGTGCCCACGGCCACCCCGGTGCTGCCCACCGACGCGCAGTGGGAATACGCCTGCCGTGCCGGCACCCAGACCGCCTACTGGTGGGGGGATGCCATGCGGCCCGACCTGGCCAACACGGATGGCAAGCACGGGCAGACCACCCCGGTGAAACACCACCCGCCCAACCCCTGGGGCTTGCACGACATGCACGGCAATGTGTGGGAATGGTGTGCCGACGATGGCCGCACGTTTGTGGATCGGCCGGAGGTCGATCCCTCGGGGGGCGCCGGAGGCGACTCCCGCGTGCTGCGCGGCGGCGCTTGGCACAACCCTGCGGGCCTCGCCCGCTCGGCCTACCGCAACCGCTTCCAGCGTGGCTTCGACTGGACCAGCACCGGCTTTCGTCTTGCCCTGAGATCCCCCAGCCCAGCCGGCGG
>JANPOW010000372.1:0-3684 GCA_031428185.1 Betaproteobacteria bacterium
GGCGACAAGGTGTTTGTTGGCACCGTCAAGCGGCTGGACAAGGGCGACATCATTGTTGAAAGTGGTCGGGTGGAGGGTCGCCTGAAGCGCAGCGAGATGATCCCGAAAGAAAACCTGCGCATCGGTGACCGGGTGCGGGCCTTCATCGCCGGCATCGACACCTTGGCGCGTGGGCCGCAAATCATGCTGTCACGCTCAGCGCCCGGTTTCATGATGGAGCTGTTTGCGCAAGAAGTGCCCGAGATGGAGCAGGGCCTGCTGGAGATCAAGAGCTGCGCCCGCGATGCCGGCAGCCGCGCCAAGATTGCCGTGGTCTCGCATGACAAGCGGGTGGACCCGATTGGCACCTGCGTGGGTGTGCGCGGCTCGCGCGTCAACGGCGTGACCAATGAGCTGGCCGGTGAGCGGGTGGACATCGTGTTGTGGTCGGAAGACCCGGCGCAGTTTGTCATCGGCGCGCTGGCGCCGGCCAATGTGCAGTCCATCGTGGTGGACGAAGAAAAACACGCGATGGACGTGGTGGTGGACGAAGAAAACCTCGCCATCGCCATCGGCCGGGGTGGGCAAAACGTGCGCCTGGCGTCCGAGATGACGGGCTGGCGCATCAACATCATGTCGGCCGAAGAATCGCACGCCAAGCAGGCGATCGAGAGCGACTCCAGCCGCAAGCTGTTTGTCGAGAAGCTGGATGTTGACGTTGAAGTGGCCGACATCCTGATCGCCGAGGGCTTTACCAGCCTTGAAGAGCTTGCCTACGTGCCGCTGCAAGAGCTGCTGGAGATGGAATCGTTCGATGAGGACACCATCACCGAGCTGCGCAACCGGGCCAAGGACGCGCTGCTGACGATGGAAATCGCGCACGAAGAAAGCGTCGAGCAGGTCTCGCAGGATTTGCGTGATCTGGACGGCCTGACGCCTGAGCTGATCGGCAAGCTGGCCGACGGCGGCGTGCATAGCCGCGACGACCTGGCTGACCTGGCCGTGGATGAGTTGATCGAGATGACCGCGATTGACGATACCGCCGCCAAAACACTGATCATGAAGGCGCGCGAGCACTGGTTCGCGGCTTGATGGCCGCCAACCCACGCACGCCCCCGCCCGCATCCCCCACCGCACCGTATTGAAGTTTCGCAAGGAAATCCACCCATGGCCGTGACGACCGTCGCCCAGTTCGCAGCCGAGCTCAACCGTCCTGCCGGGACGCTGCTCGAGCAGCTGCAGTCTGCCGGTGTCGCGAAGCGTTCACCGGACGATGCGCTGACCGATTCGGACAAAAAGCGCCTGCTGGAGTTCTTGCGCACCGCGCATGGCACCACCAGCACCGAGCGCCCGAAGATCAGCATCACGCGCAAGAGCACCAGCGAGATCAAGCAGGCCGATGCGTCCGGCAAGTCGCGCTCGATCACGGTGCAGACGAAAAAAGTGCGCACCTTTGTCAAGCGTGACGACGTGCCGGCCGGTGTGGAAGAAGTCAACACCGCCGCTGCCGAGGACGCCGAGTTGCAGCGCCGTGAGGACGAAGCCAACGCCCAGGCCGATGTGCTGCGCCGCCAGGAAGAAGAACTGGCCGAGCAAGCGCGTGCCCGTGCCGAGCGTGAGCGTGTTGAGCGCGAAGCGGCTGAAGCCGCCGCCAAGGCCGCTGTTGATACCAAAGCTGCTGCTGATGCCGCCGCTGCGCAAGCCGCTGCTGAAGCGGCTGCCACGGCCGCCGCTGCCGCTGCGATTGAAAAAGCTGCCACACCGGTGGCCAAATCCGGTGGCAAGGCGGCGGCTGCAGCTGCTGCGGCCCCCCCCGCTGCGCAGGCACCTGCTGCACCAGCACCGGCTGCGCCGGTTGCTGCCGCAGTGACACCGCCTGTTGAAGCACCGAAGTCCGGCATCCGCATCGTCAAGGCCGGTGACGCCGAAGCCGCTGAAAAGCTGGCCCTGGCGGCGGTGGCCAAGCGGCGCAAAGCGGCTGAGGACGAGGCGGCAGCCATCCGGGCGATGATGAGCGCGCCCAAGAAAATGATGGTCGCCAAGAAGCCCGAAGAGCCGGCCAAGCCGGTGGTGGGCAAAGAGGGCATCTCGGGCACCATCCACAAGCCCAAGGCTGTGCCGGGCGCACCGGGCACCACCACGGCGGTGGCCAAGCCGGGTGACAAAAAATCAGTCAAGAGCGAGAAGCTCTCGTCCAGCTGGGCTGACGACGCCGCCAAGAAGCGCGCTGCGGCCGGCGGCAAGGGCCGCACCGACGGCCCTGGCGCCAACCGCCCAGGCTGGCGTGCGCCGCGTGGTGGCCGCCGTGGTGAGCGTGACAACGGCAACCAGAGCACCTTCCAGGCCCCCACCGAGCAGGTGATCCAGGAAGTGCATGTGCCCGAGACCATCAGCGTGGCCGACCTGGCGCACAAGATGTCGGTCAAGGCCGCCGAGGTGATCAAGCAGTTGATGAAGCTGGGCCAGATGGTCACCATCAACCAGCAGCTGGACCAAGAGACGGCCATGATCCTGGTCGAGGAAATGGGCCACAAGGCGTTTGCCGCCAAGCTCGATGACCCGGATGCTTTCCTCGAAGAAGAGCATGTGGCGTCGGAAGGCGAACTGCTGCCGCGGGCACCCGTGGTCACCATCATGGGCCACGTCGACCACGGCAAGACTTCGCTGCTGGACTACATCCGCCGCACCCGTGTTGCAGCGGGCGAGGCGGGTGGCATCACGCAGCACATCGGCGCTTACCACGTCGAGACACCACGCGGCATGATCACCTTCCTCGACACCCCTGGCCACGCCGCGTTTACCGCGATGCGGGCGCGTGGCGCCACCGCAACCGACCTGGTGATCCTGGTGGTGGCGGCGGACGACGGCGTGATGCCGCAGACCAAAGAAGCCATTGCCCACGCCAAGGCCGCCGGTGTGCCGATGGTGGTGGCGATGAACAAGATCGACAAGCCGGGTGCCAACCTGGAGCGCCTGAAGGGCGAACTGGTGGCCGAGCAGGTGGTGCCCGAAGATTTCGGCGGCGAGACGCCGTTTGTGCCGGTGTCGGCCAAAACCGGCGAGGGCATCGATGCGCTGCTGGAGCAGGTGCTGCTGCAAGCCGAAGTGCTGGAGTTGAAAGCGCCGATCGCGTCCATGGCCAAGGGCCTGGTGATCGAGGCCCGGCTGGACAAGGGCCGCGGCCCGGTGGCCACGGTGCTGGTGCAAAGCGGCACGCTGCGGCGTGGTGATGTGGTGCTGGCCGGGTCCAGCTTTGGCCGGGTGCGGGCCATGGTGGACGAAGACGGCAAGGCGGCGACCGAAGCCGGCCCGTCGATGCCGGTCGAGATTCAAGGCCTGACCGAAGTGCCACAAGCCGGCGATGAATTCATGGTGCTGTCCGATGAGCGCAGGGCACGAGAAATCGCCACTTTCCGCCAGGGCAAGTACCGTGAGGTCACGCTGAACCGCCGCCAGGCGGCCAAGCTGGACAACAT
Source organism: Betaproteobacteria bacterium (assembly GCA_031428185.1). Taxonomy (GTDB): domain Bacteria; phylum Pseudomonadota; class Gammaproteobacteria; order Burkholderiales; family Burkholderiaceae_C; genus Pseudaquabacterium. The sequence goes on from JANPOW010000372.1 coordinate 3,456, forward strand.
CTTCGACAACATGGGCGAGGGCCAGGCCCAGACCCAGACCCTGGCGTTGATCATCAAGGCCGACGTTCAGGGCTCGCAAGAAGCGCTGGCCCAGTCGCTGCTGAAGCTCAGCACGCCTGAGGTCAAGGTGCAGGTGGTGCATGGCGCGGTGGGCGGCATCAGCGAGAGCGATGTCAACCTGGCGATTGCGTCCAAGGCGGTCATCATCGGCTTCAATGTGCGGGCCGAT
>JANPOW010000373.1:0-5937 GCA_031428185.1 Betaproteobacteria bacterium
GCGCCTGGCGCAGGCCTGGCCGGATGCGGCTGGCGCCGTGCAACGCCTGTATGCCGACGGGGATTTGAACGGCCTGCACAGGCTGGCCGCAGGCTTGGCCGGTGCCGAGCGCAGCGGGCCGCTGGCGGGCCTGGTGCAGCAGATCAACCAGCACGGCAGCGCACCGGCGCAGGCCCACGCTGGTGGTGTGGCGCCGGCGCACACCGGTGAACTGAACGCCTTGCGCTACTTCCGCACCAGCTGGTCACAGCTGCGTGTGGACCAGCAGCTAACACAGTCCTTGGCCAAGACGCCGGACAACGCCGGGCCGCTCAATTCGCAGCGCCTGGTGCTGCAGGCACTGGGCCTGCTGCGCCAAGAGGCCCCCGACTACCTGCGGCGCTTGATGTCGTCGGTGGACACCTTGTTGTGGCTGGACCAAGCCGCTGTTGGTGCCACAGCACCACCCAGCAGCCCGGCCCGCGCCGGGCGCGACAAAAGGCGCAAGGCGAGCCGCAGCAAGGGTGGCCCGGGGGTTTGACTAGCGGTAAAACGCTTCGACCGTGCCCTTGAGCTTGATCGTCACCGGCTTGCCGTGGCGGTCCAGTGTGCGGGCCACGGGCACCCGCACCCAGCCGTCGCTGATGCAGTACTCCTCCACATCGCTGCGCTCGGCGCCGTTCAAGCGGATGCCGATGTCGTGCGCAAACACGGCGGCAACATGGTGCGGGCTGCGGGGGTCCACGCTCAGACGGTCGGGCAGGGGTGGCACGGGGGTGGTGGTGTCGGTCATGGGGGCGGGTCCTGGCACTGGGCAGGCGGCTATTGTCCCGGACGGCACGGCCCTGTTGCCGTCGTGCCACTCGGTCGGCCCGGCCTGGCCAAGTCTTCTACAGTCGTGCGTGCTGTGGCGGCTGCAGATGTGGCCGCCTGCGCCCACCACCGACCACCGCCGCAACGCCTGGAGCCCCACCCATGAGTGATCCGTCTGACTACACCCCACCCGCCGTCTGGGCCTGGAAGCAGGCCAACGGTGGCCAGTTTGCGGCCATCAATCGGCCGGTTGCCGGGCCAACCCACGACAAGGATTTGCCGGTCGGCCGCCATCCACTGCAGCTGTATTCATTGGCCACGCCAAACGGTGTGAAGGTGACGGTGATGCTGGAAGAGCTGCTGGCCCTGGGCCACGCTGGCGCTGAGTACGACGCCTGGCTGATCCGCATCAGTGACGGCGATCAGTTCGGCAGCGGGTTTGTGGCGGTCAACCCCAATTCCAAGATCCCCGCGCTGCTGGACCGCAGCGGGCCGCAGCCGGTGCGGGTGTTTGAGTCTGGCGCCATCCTCACCTACTTGGCCGAGAAGTTTGGCGCCTTCTTGCCCACCGACCCGCCGGCGCGTGCCGAGTGTCTGTCGTGGCTGTTCTGGCAGATGGGCAGTGCGCCCTACCTGGGCGGTGGTTTTGGCCATTTTTATGCCTACGCGCCCAGCAAGATCGAATACGCCATCGACCGCTTTGCGATGGAGACCAAACGCCAGTTGGACGTGCTGGACCAGCGCCTGGCCCACAGCGCCTACCTGGCCGGTGCTGACTACACCATCGCCGACATCGCCGTCTGGCCCTGGTACGGCGCGCTGGCCCTGGGGCAGCTTTACGGGGCGGCCGAGTTTTTGCAGGTGCATCACTACCATCATGTGCAGCGCTGGGCCGCCCAGATTGCCGCACGCCCTGCGGTGCAGCGTGGCCGCCGTGTCAACCGGGTCTGGGGTGACGCGGACAGCCAGGTGCCCGAGCGCCACGCGGCCAGTGATCTGGACTGAGGCTGCTGGCCACCACTTGCCGCCAGCGCCCCGTCAGGTCACCGGCGCCGGGTTGAACAACACCAGCGCGTTGTGCAGCTTCCAGTGCTCGGCCCAGGTTTTTTTTGTGGCCACTGGCCACCTCCAGCATCAGGTGGAACAACTGCCAGCCCACGTCGTCGATGGTGGCGCTGCCGTCAGCTATTGCGCCGGCGTTGATGTCCATCAGGTCGTGCCAGCGGCGTGCCAAATCACTGCGGGTGGCCACCTTGATGACTGGCACGGCAGCCAGGCCGTAGGGCGTGCCCCGGCCGGTGGTGAACACATGCAGGTTCATGCCGGCGGCCAGTTGCAGCGTGCCGCAGATGAAATCACTGGCCGGTGTGGCCGCAAAAGTCAGGCCTTTGGCCTGCAGCTTGTCACCGGGGGGGGCACACCCACCACCAGTTCACTGGCCGGCACGGTTTCGCGGCGGCGGGCGTTGAGGCGCTCCAGGTGCAATTGGGCGCTGTGGATGATCGAGTCCACCATGCGCATGAAGCCGACATGCGCGTCGTCTTGCAGGCACACCACGTCCAGCGTTGAGTCGGCGCTGGCGCCCCTGTCGGCCACGCTGGCATTGCGGAAGCCCTCAAAGCTGTAGCCCTCCAGGGCGGGCAGCGGTGCGGGCTGGAGGGTGCAGACAGGCAGATCGTCCAGCCCGCGTGCGTCGGGCATTTGCAGCAGGCGCTCATGCACCCAGCTGCCTGCAGGGATGGCTTTGAGCGCGTGGCCGATGGGGATGCCATAACGCAGCACCGGCGCGCCCGTGGCCAGGTCTGCCAGCGCCACCTTGTGGCCTTGTGGCACCCGGTCGTGCAGCACCAGACCACTGGCCAGCAGTGTGCCGGCGGCCAAGCCACCGTGGTTGGCCACGATGGCCACGTTGTCCAACGGGTGCATGCGGATGGTCAGCGGCGGCTTGGCGCTGGTGGTGGTGGTGTGGGTCATGGTGTGCGGTGTCCGCCAGGTGTGCGGGTCGGGTCATCGATGACGATGGCGCGAAAGTCATTCACATTCGTCAGCGTGGGGCCGGTGATCACTGCATCGCCCAGTGCATGAAAAAAGCCGTGGCCATCGTTGTTGTCCAGGCTGCTGCGCGGGTTGATGCCCAGCGCCCAGGCGCGCGCCAGGCTGTCCGGGCCCAGGACGGCACCGGCAATCTCGTCGGCACCGTCAACGCCGTCGGTATCAGCGGCCAGGGCCCAGACACCGGGCAAACCGTCCAGTGCCACGCCCAGGGCCAACAAGAACTCCACGTTGCGGCCACCCCGGCCGTTGCCCTTCAGCGTCACCGTGGTTTCACCGCCCGACAACAACACACACGGCGGCGTGAAGGGCTGGCCGTGCAACACCACCTGGCGCGTGATGCCGGCCAATGTCTTGGCCACATCGCGCGCCTCGCCCTCCAGGCTGTCGCCCAGGATGTGCGGCGTGTAGCCGGCAGCGCGTGCCACCCGGGCCGCCGCCTCAAGCGCCAGCTGCGGCGCGGTGATGATGCGGCTGCACACAGCGGCCAGGCGCACATCACCCGGCTTGATGGATTCACCCTGGCCGCTGTCCAGCAGCGCGCGCACAGCGGGTGCCACCGGGATACGGTAGCGGGCGATGATGGCCAGCGCATCAGCGCAGGTGGTCGGGTCTGCCACGGTGGGGCCGGACGCGATGTTGATCGGGTCATCGCCCGGCACATCCGAGATCAGCAGGGTCAGCACCCGGGCCGGGTGGCAGGCGGCAGCCAGGCGCCCACCTTTGACTGCCGACAGATGGCGGCGCACGCAGTTCATCTCTGAAATGCTGGCGCCGCTGGCCAGCAAGGCGCTGTTCACCGCTTGTTTGTCGGCCAGCGTCAGCCCCGGGCCGGGCGCCACCAACAGCGACGAGCCACCGCCCGAGACCAGCGCAATCACCAGGTCGTCGGCCGTCAGCCCACTGACCAGTTGCAGGATGCGCTGCGCCGCCTGCAGCCCTGCGCTGTCGGGCACCGGGTGGGCGGCCTGCACGATCTCGATGCGCTGGCACGCCACGTCATAACCGTAGCGGGTGATCACCAGGCCCTCCAGCGGGGCCGGCCAGTGGTCTTCCAGCGCGCGCGCCATGGCGGCCGATGCCTTGCCGGCACCGACGACGATGGTGCGCCCCGCTGGTGCTGCGGGCAGGTGTGCCGGCAGGCACAGCGCGGGCTGGGCGGCGGCCACGGCGGCGTCAAACAGGGCGCGCAGCAGGGCGGTTTGGCCGCCTGCGGCGGTGGGCGTGTCGGTTTGGTTCATGCTGGTTGGTTTGTGCAAAGCAGCGCAGGCGCTCAGCCTTTGGCCACGGCGTGCCCGGCCATCAGCTCCAGCGCCTTGACCAGCGCAGAGTGGTCGGGGTCGGCCATGCCGTTGGCGGCACAGGCTTGCAGCAGTGGGGCGGCATTGGCAGTTTGCGGCAGCGCCACACCCAGCTCACGCGCGCCGTGCAGCGCCAGGTTCAAATCTTTCTGGTGCAGCTTGATGCGCAAGCCCGGCGCAAACATGCGCTTGATCATGCGTTCACCAGGCACTGCCACCTTGGTGGTTTGGCGGTCACCGTTGCCACCCGCCAGCGTGATGTTTTTGCCCATCAACTGCAGCAGCGGCAGCACGGCATCAAACACGGCCTGATCGCCACCACACACGATGGTCAGGGACGCCGCCTTGGCGCCCACCGCACCACCCGAGACGGGTGCATTGATGTCGTCAGCGCCCAGGGTATTGATCTTGAGCGCGAATGCCTTGGTGGCCATCGGCGAGATCGAGCGCCTGTGCACCAGCGTGTTGCGGGGGCCAGTGTTGCCTTGCAGCCCGCCACGGGTCTGCACAAAGGCCTGGTGGCCAGCGTGGATGCGGTGCAGCGCCATGGGCGTGCCCATGCGCCCTAAGCCAATGAATCCGATGTTCATGAGATGTCCTTGTTCAGCGTCGGTCATGGCGCTAGCGGTCCAGCGCCGGGCGCTTGGGGTTGAAGGTCCAGCCGGGCATCAGGTACTGCATGGCCACGGCGTCATCACGTGATCCCAGGCCGTGCTTCGCCACACGGGTCTTCGGCATACGCCACCACCGCGCGCAGATCACGCATCAGGCGGATGGCGTCTTTGAGCAGCCAGCCGCCGTTCGGGTCCGGTGTGATGCGGGCCTGCGGGAAGCGCGCATGCAGCGCTTGCACCGCCTCGATGTCTTCTTCGGCGCGCAGCGCGCCGCCCTTTAGTTTGAAATCGTTGAAGCCGTAGCGTGCATGCGCGGCTTCGGCCGGGCGCACCACGGCCTCAGGCGTCAGCGCGGCTTCGTGGCGGCGCTGGAACCAGGCGTTGTCCGCGCCGGGCGCGCTGTTGTCATTGCGCACATACGGCAGGTCGGTCTTGGCCTGGTCGCCAATGAAAAACAAGTCGCCCAGCATCTGCACCGCATCACGCTGCTGGCCCTCACCCAGCAAGGCGGCCACGGGCACCTCCAGGTGCTGGCCCAGCAGGGCAGATTCAATCGCGGTGACCGCGTGGATGGTGGTGCGTAAATCAAATGTTTGCAGGCCGCGCCCACCCGCGTCGCGCGCAGCAAACTGGCGCTGCACACTTTGCAGCAAGCGCTGCTGCGCGCCCAGCGGCTGGCCGACGATCAACGGGCGTGCGTCATCCAGCGTCTGGCGGGTCTTGTCGCCACCGGGCACTCCACCCACACCGGTGCGGCCGGCGCTGTCGGTCAGGATGAGCAGAGTGCGGGTCAAAAAACGGCCCGTGTGCGCCGCTCAGATTGAGCAGCATGCTGTCGCGCCCGGCAACCGGGACCACGCGCGGCGCGGTGATGGTGGGTGTGGATGAGGTGGTCATGGTTGGCGGTTCCGGCGACATCAGTCCGCGGTGATTTTCTCGACCTCGACCTCGATCACCTTTTCCAACGCGCAAACTCGGTGGCCTGGACGGCGGTGAACTGCTCGGGTGTATTGCCCACGATCTCGAAGCCCAGGTCACCTAGGAGCCTGTCGGGCTTGGGGAACGTCGGCTGCGAAACGGCCTCAGCGGTCCATTTTTTACCGGCTTTTTGTCCCATAGTTGAACTATGGGCCTGCAAATCCGGCAAAAACTGTCCTCGCTGGGGCCGTTTCTCGCTA
>JANPOW010000374.1:0-9106 GCA_031428185.1 Betaproteobacteria bacterium
TTTGCTGCCAAAGTAGTAGTAGATCATCCGGTCATGCGACTTGGCCGCCGTGGAGATCTGCTCAATACGCCCGCCGGCAAAACCGTGCTTGGCAAACACTTTGGTGGCGGCGCGCAGGATGGCGCTGCGGGTGGCCTGGGCCGCAAGCTCACGCACACCGGCTTTGAGTGCGGCGGCCTTGCGCGCCGGCTTGGCAGCGGCCATGCGCTGCTTATTGCTCGACGAAGGCGCGCTCGATGACAAAGTCGCCCGGCTTGGAGGTATTGCCCTCTTTGAAGCCCCGCACTTCGAGCATGGCTTTCAAGTCCTTCAGCATGCCCGGGCTGCCGCAGATCATCACCCGGTCTTCGGCCGCATTGAGTGCCGGCATGCCCAAGTCGGCGGTGAGCTTGCCACTCTCGATGAGGTCAGTGATGCGGCCGGTGTTCTTGAACGGTTCACGTGTGACGGTGGGGTAGTAGTGCAGTTGCTTGCTCACCATCTCACCGAGGAATTCATCCTTGGGCAACTCGGTGTTCAGGTAGTCGTGGTAGGCCAGCTCAGCCACTTCACGCACGCCATGCACCAGGATCACCTGCTCAAATTTTTCGTAGGTGGCCGGGTCACGGATGATGCTCAAAAACGGCGCCATGCCGGTGCCGGTGCTCATCATGTACAGGCGCTTGCCCGGCAGCAGGTAGTCGATCACCAGCGTGCCGGTGGGCTTGTTGCCCACGATGATCTTGTCACCCACCTGGATGTGCTGCAGCCGGCTGGTCAGCGGGCCGTCTTGCACCTTGATGCTGAGAAATTCAAGGTGCTCTTCATGGTTGGCGCTGACCACGCTGTAGGCGCGCAGCAGCGGCTTGCCGTTGACACGCAGGCCGATCATCGTGAAGTGGCCATTCAAGAAGCGCAGGGATGTGCCGCGTGTGGTCTTGAAGGAGAACAGGCGGTCAGTCCAGTGGTGGATGCTGGTGACTTGCTCTTCGTTGAATGCACTCATGGTGGGCTGGGGCAGAGATCAAAAGTGGGGCTGCGGGCGGTCGCGTGTCTCCGCTGGTGCTTGTGTTCGTGCTTGCGTCTTGCCTGCGTCGTGCTTGCGCTACCGCTGCCCGGACTGTAGCATCGGCCGCAACTTGGTTTAGCAGACACTACATGAAATTGACGCTGGCAGCAGTGGCCCGCATTGTGCCCCAGGCCCCCATCCGGCCCGGGCTGCCGGGGTTTGTTGCCGGTTTGCCGGCTGCCAGCCTGCGGGCACGGCGTGGCTGAGCACGAGCACACCAAGACCGACGGGCTGGGCGAGACGCCCACGGCCTTGCCCACAACGCCTCCCAACACACCGCTGGTCGATTGGCGCACCGCGCCGCGCAATGAGCGCATGGCGGCGCACAAGATTGAATGCAATGCCTGCCCGGTGCTGTGCCAGATCAGCGACGGCAAAGCCGGTGCCTGTGACCGGTATGCCAACCACGCTGGTGTGTTGGTGCGGGTGGACCCGGTGCTGTTGATGAGGCGGCGGCTGGACACGGGATCAGCGCCTGACAACGCCTTGGTGCCTTTTTTGGCCGATGGCGCCGCACCGCTGGTGCTGGACGGTGTGGCGCTGGGCGGCACTGCAGAGGCCGACCTGTTCGTCACCGCCGTGGGTGCGTCCACCACCTACCCTGACTACAAACCCGCGCCCTTCATCGTGGCCAGCCAGGTGGCCGGGGTGGACATGGTCACCGTGGTCACCGAGGGCATCTTCAGCTACTGCAGCCTCAAGGTGAAGATCGACACCGACCGCTGGTTAGGCCCCGAGCAAGCCAATGTGCGCTGTGATGGCGAGGTGGTGGGCCATGTGTCTACCGCTGAATACGGCTCGCAGATGTTGAGCCTGGGTGGCGTACACCACATCACCGGCGGCAGCAAAAAAGAGGGCCGCAGCACCGTGGCCATGATGCTGGCGCTGGGCAACAAGCGGCCGGTTGATTTCACGATTGACGGGGGTGCCCGCCTGCAGGTGCAGGCGGGCCAGCCACCGGTGGTGGACGGTGTGCCTGAATCCCGTATGCGCGTGGGCTGTGGGTCGGCCACCATCGGCATTTTTGCGCAGCAGTTTGCGGGCCTGGCCGACGAGGTGGTGGTGGTGGATGACCACATCACCGGCGTGCTGACCGAGCACCAGGCCGGCCGCTGCCTGGGTCTGCGTGCGTCTGGCCTCAAGATACGCGGCCGCAAAAACACACCGGGTCGCTACTTTCAAGTGGCCCAGCCCGGCACGGGTTGGGGCGGCACTGATCTGCTGGACCCACTCACCATCATTGAGGGCTGGGATGCGGCACAAGCCTGGCCCGGCCAGCGGCTGCTGATGGTCAGCACTACCGGTGAGCATGCGGCCTGGTTTGTATTGGATGACACGCTGACGCCGCAGCCCGCACCCCTGCCCGATGCGGTGCAGCAGATCGTGGCGCGCATTGGTGAGAACTGTGAGCCGTCCATGTCCACCGTGTTGTTTGTGGGTGGCGCCGGTGGCAGCCTGCGTGCCGGTGTCACCAGCAACCCGGTGCGGCTGACGCGGGCCATCAAACAAAACCTGGTCAATGTCACTTGCGGCGGTGCGCCGGCTTATGTGTGGCCGGGCGGTGGCATCACGGTGATGGTGGACGTGCTGCGCATGCCGGACAACAGCTTTGGCAGTGTGCCCACGCCGGCCATCGTGGCGCCGATTGAATTCACCCTGCGGCTGATTGACTACGCAGCGCTGGGCGGCCACCTGGGCTATGTGCGGCCGCTGGCCCAGGTGCTGGCCACCGGCAGTTGGCATGCCGATGGTGCGCCCACCGCACGGCAAACCCGCGACCAGCCCGCCGCCAATGGCTGGCCGCTGGGTGGCTTGCCCAATCCGGCACGGTTGCCGGGCTGAGCGGGCACCGCAGTGCAGCCTGCCCAACGCCACCTGTTGCCCGGCCAACGCTGGCATTTCCAGCACGGGCCCATCGACATCATCATCGCGGCCGATGGTGAGGCGGCCACGCTGCAAGCCGCCCACAACGCCGCCTGGGTCCGCTTCCAGACCGTGCTGGCTGAACTGGTGGCCGAGCTGCCGCGGCTGCGCCAGCCCGTGGCCGGCAGCAACCCGCTGCAAGGCGCTATCGCCCGCCAGATGTGGGCCGCCTGCGCACCGCTGGTGGGCGCGGCGGATGGCTTCATCACGCCGATGGCAGCGGTGGCCGGTGCGGTGGCGCAAAGCTTGATCGGCGCTTACCAGCGGCCCGGCATCCAGCGCGCCTGGGTCAACAACGGTGGTGACATGGCCTTGCATCTGGCCCCCGGCACGCAGGTGCAGGTAGGCCTGGTGGCTGATCTTGCAAGTTTTGATGGCGCGGCCCTGGCCCACAGTGCTGCCGGCCTGCTGCGCGTCGATACCACGTTTGCCGTGCTGGCCAGCAGCCCCGTGCGCGGTGTAGCCACCAGCGGCTGGCGTGGCCGCAGCCTGTCGCGCGGCATTGCCGACAGCGTGACCGTGCTGGCCCGCAGCGGCGCCGAAGCCGACGCCGCCGCCACCGTGATTGCCAACGCGGTAGACCTGCCCAGCCCGGCCGCAGCCGCTGCCGCAGGCATCGTGCGCCAACCGGCCAGCGTGGTGCGTGATGACAGTGACCTGGGCCAGATCGCCGTCACAGCCAGCGTGCCCACATTGCCCATCGCCGTGGTGCAGCAGGCCCTGCAGCGTGGCCTGGCCTGCGCGCAGCGCCTGCAGGCGGCGGGGCGTGTGCATGCTGCGCTGCTGACATGCCAGGGCCAGCTGTGCAGGCTGCAGCCAGCGCAAGTTGCCGAATTGGTTCAGTAATTGCTGCATGCCTGTAAGACACGCATCACCATGCCAACCAGCGCCACACCATTGATCGATATCCGCCGCGTCTTCACCCAGCTTGAAGACATCCACCATGACGGTGGGCCACCCCCTGCTCAGCCGCTGCGCCGGGGTGCCATTGCCGCCGTGCTGACCAATCCGTATGCCGGCCGCTACGAGCCACACATCCTGCCCATGATGGCCGCACTCAACCCCCTGGGGCTGGACCTGGCGCGCCGCTTGCTGGCCGCGTTGGACGTGCCGCCCGAGGCCATTCAGGGCTACGGCAAAGGCGCAATCATCGGCGCGTCAGGTGAGTTGGAACACGGCGCGCTGTGGCATGTGCCGGGGGGTTATGCGATGCGTGAGCTGCTGGGTTGGAAGGGTGATGCTGCGGCGTATGCAAAGGGTATTTCGTCTGGCGGCCAAAGCGGCAACGCGCTGGCCATCGTGCCCAGCACCAAAAAGGTGGCCGGCCCCGGCGCCACGCTGGACGTGCCGCTGACCCACATCAACGCCAGCTATGTGCGCAGCCACTTTGACGCGATGGAAGTGCGCGTGCCCGGTGCGCCCCGGCCGGACGAGTTGGTGGTGATTTTGGCCATGAGCACCGGTGCCCGGGTGCATGCGCGCGTCGGGGGATTGGTCGCCGCCGATATCGCCAAATGGGACGGCCAACGCTGAACGGACAACACACCATGACCCTGCAAATCCGCAAACTTGTCGTGCAAGTCGACGAAACCCACCGTGAGATGGGCCGCGCGATCGACCCGCCCACCCGCCGCGCGCTGGCCATGGCCGTGATCCACAACCCCTACGCCGGCCACTATGCAGAGAACCTCGATGCGCTGATCCAGATTGGCGAAGACCTGGGTGCGCTGCTGGGCCAGCGCTGCGTGCAGGCCTTGGGCATCCAGCCCAACCAGGCACAGAGTTATGGCAAAGCGGCCATCGTCGGAGAAGCGGGTGAACTGGAGCACGCCGCCGCCATCCTGCACCCCAAGCTGGGTGCGCCGCTGCGCCAGGCGGTGGGCCATGGCGCGGCGCTGGTGCCGTCGGCCAAAAAGCAGGGCGGGCTGGGCTGCGCGATTGACGTGCCGCTGGGCCACAAAGACGCCGCGTTTGTGCGCAGCCACTATGACGCCATCGAAGCCCGCATCGGCGATGCCCCGCGCGCCGATGAAATCCTGGTGGCTGTGGCCGTCACCGACAGCGGCCGGCCGCTGGCCCGCATCGGTGGCCTGCAGGCCAGTGAGATCAAGGGCGAAGACGGCTTGCGCTGACCCCGCCCAGGGCTGCCCCAAGCACCCAGCCGTGTTGACGGACACTCCCACTTTTGTCGTTGCCAGGACCACACCATGACACCCTTTGCCCTGACCGCCGGCCTGTTGGCCATCACCCTGTTGTGCGCCCCCGCCGTCCACGCCCAGGGCGTGATCAAGATCGGCGAGGTCAACAGCTACAAGGTGCAGCCCGCATTCCTCGAGCCCTACAAAAAGGGCATGGAGCTGGCGGTGGACGAGATCAACGCCGCCGGCGGCCTGATCGGCAAAAAAGTGCAACTGATCACCCGTGACGACAACGGCGCGCCGGGTGATGCGGTGCGTGCGGCCGAAGAGCTGGTCTCGCGTGAGCAGGTGGACGTGCTGACCGGCGGCTTCTTGTCCAACATCGGCTTGGCGCTGACTGACTTTGCCAAACAGAAGAAATTTTTCTACCTCGCGTCTGAGCCACTCACCGACAAGATCGTCTGGCAAAACGGCAACAAATACACCTACCGCCTGCGCCCGTCCACCTACATGCAAAGCGCGATGCTGGTGCCTGAGGCGGTCAAGCTCAAGAAAAAACGCTGGGCCGTGGTCTACCCCAACTACGAATACGGCCAAAGCGCGGTGGCCACGTTCAAGGCGCTGCTCAAGGCCGCCCAGCCCGATGTGGAGTTTGTGGCCGAGCAGGCCCCGCCGCTGGGCAAGCTGGACGCCGGCAGCGTGGTGCAAGCCCTGGCCGACGCCAAACCCGACGCCATTTTCAACGTGCTGTTTGGTGCCGACCTGGCCAAGTTTGTGCGCGAGGGCAATACCCGGGGCCTGTTCCAGGGCCGTGAGGTGGTCAGCATGCTGACCGGTGAGCCCGAATACCTGGACCCGCTGAAGGACGAAAGCCCCAACGGCTGGGTCGTCACCGGCTACCCCTGGTACGGCATCCAGACGCCGGAGCACAAGGCCTTCTTTTTGGCCTACCACCGCAAGTACAACGACTACCCGCGCCTGGGCTCGGTGGTGGGTTACAGCGCCATCAAGTCACTGGCTGCCGGCATCAGCAAAGCCAAAAGCACCGACACCGAGAAACTGGTGGCCGCCTTCAAGGGCCTGGAGCTGATGACGCCGTTTGGCAAGACGGTGTACCGCGCGCAAGACAACCAAAGCACCATGGGCGCTTACGTGGGCAAGACCAAGCTGGAAAAAGGCAAGGGCACGATGGTGGACTACGTCTACCTGGACGGTGCCAAGTACCAGCCCACCGACGCCGAAGTCGCCAAGCTGCGCCCTGCACAGTAAGCCAGCCGTCTCATGGGGTTTTCCGGCTTCCTGGTCCAACTGCTCAACGGCCTGGCCGGTGCGTCGTCGCTGTTTTTGGTGGCGGCGGGCTTGTCGCTGATCTTTGGTGTCACCCGCATCGTCAACTTTGCGCACGGCTCGTTTTTTATGCTCGGCGTCTACATTGCCTACAGCTTGGTTGAAAAACTCGGGCCGGCAATGGGCTTCTGGCCGGCGCTGTTGGGCGCGGCGCTGGTGGTGGGCGCCATTGGCGCGCTGGTGGAGGTGCTGCTGCTGCGCCGCATCTACCGGTCGCCTGAGCTGCTCCAGTTGCTGGCCACGTTTGCGCTGGTGCTGGTGATCAAGGATGCCGCGCTGTGGCTGTGGGGGCCTGAGGATTTGCTGGGCCCACGCGCGCCCGGCCTGGGTGGCGCGGTGGATATTTTGGGCCGGCGTTTCCCCACCTATGACCTGCTGTTGATTGTTGTTGGCCCGCTGGTGCTGGCGGCCTTGTGGTTGCTGCTCACCCGCACCCGCTGGGGCACGCTGGTGCGCGCCGCCACCCAAGACCGCGAGATGGTGGGCGCGTTGGGCGTCAACCAGGCCTGGTTGTTCACCAGCGTGTTTGCGCTGGGGGCCATGCTGGCCGGCCTGGGTGGTGCGCTGCAATTGCCGCGTGAGCCTGCGGCGCTCAATCTGGATCTGCTGACGATTGGCGATGCGTTTGTGGTGGTGGTGGTGGGCGGTATGGGGTCCATCCCCGGGGCCTATGTGGCCGCGCTGTTGATTGCCGAGATCAAGGCGCTGTGTGTGGGCTTAGGCGCGGTGCATTGGCTGGGGGTGGATTTCAGCTTCTCCAAGCTCACGCTGGTGGTGGAGTTTTTGGTGATGGCCGTGGTGCTGGTGTGGCGGCCCTGGGGCCTGCTGGGCCGGCCGCAGGCTGCGTCCCGCAATACCGCCGCCATTGAGGCGCCGCTGCGCCCGGCCAGCACCCCGCTGCGGGTGGCCGCCGCGCTGTTGGCGATCGTGTTGTTGGTGTTGCCACTGCTCACTGCTGCCAGCCCCTACACCACCGTGCTGGCGATTGACCTGCTGACCGCCGCACTGTTTGCCACCAGCCTGCACTTCATCATGGGGCCGGCCGGCATGCACAGCTTTGGCCATGCCGCCTACTTCGGCCTGGGCGCCTACGCTGCGGCGCTGCTGCTGCAAAAAGCCAATCTTCCGATGGAGGCTGCACTGCTGGCCGCGCCATTTGCTGCGGGTCTGGGCGCGCTGGTATTCGGCTGGTTTTGTGTGCGCTTGTCGGGTGTCTACCTGGCCATGCTCACACTCGCGTTTGCCCAGATCGTCTGGTCCATCACCTTCCAGTGGGATGACTTCACCGGTGGCAGCAACGGCATCACCGGCGTCTGGCCGGCGCCCTGGCTGGCTGACAAACAGGCCTATTACTACCTGACGCTGGCGCTGGTGGCGGCTGGGGTGTTAGGCCTGCGCCGGGTGCTGTTTTCACCCTTTGGTTATGCGCTGCGGGCGGGGCGGGATTCACCGCTGCGGGCCGACGCCATCGGGCTGGACGTGCCGCGCCTGCAGTGGGCCGCATTTGTGCTGGCTGCTGTTGCGGCAGGCCTGGCGGGCGCGCTGTATGCCTTCAGCAAGGGCAGCATTTCACCCGACAGCCTGGGGGTGGGCCGCTCGGTGGACGGCCTGGTGATGGTGTTGCTGGGTGGTGTGCAAACCCTCACCGGCCCGGTGGTGGGTGCTGTCACGTTCACCTGGCTGCAAGACAGCGTGGCCCGGATAACAGACTATTGGCGTGCACTGCTGGGCGCCATCATCTTGCTGTTGGTGCTGGTCTTTCCGCAAGGCATTGCGGGCGCGGCGGGGCAGCTGCTAGAGCGCTTTGTCAAACCGAGGCAGGCGGCATGAGCGCAACTCCCGGCCGTCCGAAGGGGGCTTGCACCGCAGTGCGCAGCACGGAGGTTCGGCAATGACCGCCTTGTTGCAAGTCAGCGGCCTGGGCAAATCCTTTGGTGGCAACCGGGCGGTGGACGGCATCAGCTTCCAGGTGGCCAAAGGTGAGTTGCTGGCGCTGATCGGCCCCAACGGCGCCGGCAAGTCCACCACCTTCAACATGGTCAACGGCCAACTCAAGGCCGACAGCGGGTCCATCCTGCTGGACGGCCACGAGCTGATAGGCCGCAAGCCGCGTGAAGTGTGGACGCGCGGTGTGGGCCGCACCTTCCAGATTGCCGAAACCTTTGCCTCGCTCAGCGTGGTGGAGAACGTGCAGATGGCGCTGCTCTCGGCCGATGCCAGGCTGTATGCGATGTGGCGCCGCGCCGCCGCCTACCGGCGTGCGGATGCATTGGATTTGCTGCAGCAAGTGGGCATGGCGCAACAAGCTGACCGGCCTTGCAGCGTGCTGGCCTACGGCGACGTGAAACGGGTGGAGCTGGCCATCGCGATGGCCAACAGCCCAAAGCTGCTGCTGATGGATGAGCCCACCGCCGGCATGGCCCCGCAAGAGCGTTATGACTTGATGGCCCTGACCAAGCGCCTGGTGCTGCAGCGTGGCCTGGGGGTGCTGTTCACCGAGCACAGCATGGACGTGGTGTTTGCCTATGCCGACCGCGTGATTGTGCTGGCACGTGGCCGCTTGATTGCTGGCGGCACGCCGCATGAAATACGTGAACATCCAAAAGTGCAAGAGGTGTATTTTGGAACCGGTAAAACGTTTGAAAAGGCC
>JANPOW010000375.1:0-2606 GCA_031428185.1 Betaproteobacteria bacterium
CGAGAAACGGCCCCAGCGAGGACAGTTTTTGCCGGATTTGCAGGCCCATAGTTCAACTATGGGACAAAAAGCCGGTAAAAAATGGACCGCTGAGGCCGTTTCGCAGCCGACGTTCCCCAAGCCCGACAGGCTCCTAGGCGCTCAAGCCTTCTTGCGTGCGCCGCCCGCTGCCGCCAGCAAGGCCAGGCAGCGGCCCTCGTGCAGGGCCAGCTCATCCAGCGTGACGCGGATGTCGTCGCGCTGCTGCTCCAGCTGGCGCCGGTGGGCGGCCAGCACGGCGAGAAAGGCTTCGAGCTGCGGCACGGTGTCGCTCTCGGTGTCGTCCATCGTCACCAGGCTGCGGATCTCCTGCAGCGAAAAACCCAGCCGCTTGCCACGCAGCGCCAGCTTGAGCCGGGTGCGGTCACGCTGGTTGTAGACCCGGTTGCGGCCGGCCCGGGCCGGCGCCAACAGGCCCATGTGCTCATAAAACCGGATGGTGCGCGGCGTGATGTTGAACTCATGCGCCAACTCGGTGATGGTGTAGCTGGCCTGGGGCGCGGTACTGCGCGCGGGCGGGGCGGCAACAGTGGTCATGCAGTGGTGCTCATGTCACAACCGCCTGGCCGTCAATCAAACGCCGGCAGCACCTCGGTGCGCAGCGCGCCCCGCTGGCGCTCAAAATCCGGCAGCACCGAGCGCACCACGTCCCAGAAGGCCGGGCTGTGGTTCATCTCGCGCAGATGGGCCAGCTCATGGGTGACCACGTAGTCGATCACTGGCAGCGCAAAATGCACCAGCCGCCAGTTCAGGCGCACCGCGCCGCTGGCGCTGGCGCTGCCCCAGCGGGTGGCCGCCGAGCTGAGCGACAGCCGCTTGATGCGCACCCCCAGTTGCGGCGCAAAGTGGGCGCAGCGCTCCTCAAACACCCGGCGCGCCTGGCGCTGCAGCCAGCTTTGCACCAGCTCGCGGATCTGCGCTTGTGCGGCGTTGTGCGGCAGGCCCAGGTGCAGCGTGAGGCGTGGCACACCGGGCAGGGCCTGCCCGTCGGTATTGAGTTGGGCCCCTGTGACGCGGCTGTCCAGCAGCACGATCACCGTCTCGCCCAGGTAGGGCAAGGTGGTGCCGTCTTGCCACACCACTTTGGTGGCCTGCAGGCGTTGTGAGCGCTCTTCCTGCTCTTGCAGCTTGCGCAAGATCCAGCCGGCCTTGGCCTGCAGCGCCTGCTCCACCTCGGTCACGGCCACCCAGCGCGGCGCGCTGACACTCAAACCGTCCAGCCCGACCACAAAACCGATGCTGCGGCGGCGTGCACGGCGGAACTCATAACCCACCGGGTAACCCGCCAGCGTGATGCAGCGCTGAGCCCGGGGGTGGTTGAAACGCAGCGACGAGGCCACGGCGGTGGGCGCAGCAGGGGGCATGGCGGCAGGTGGCGCGATCAGGGGCTGCGGGGGTGTGGCGCCGGTGGCCGCAAGGCCGGCCGGTACATGGCTTGTGGGCAGGCGACCAGCCCGGCCGGCAGGCGCCGCCAGCGGTACATCCTGCGGCAGGCCAAGTTGCAGACCAGGTGGCAGG
This sequence comes from Betaproteobacteria bacterium, assembly GCA_031428185.1. Taxonomy (GTDB): domain Bacteria; phylum Pseudomonadota; class Gammaproteobacteria; order Burkholderiales; family Burkholderiaceae_C; genus Pseudaquabacterium. The sequence continues at coordinate 1,558 of JANPOW010000375.1, forward strand.
TCAGGCGGCAAGTCAAACAGCGACAACTGCTGCAGGACGGTGGGGCGTCCGGGGTGGGGCATGGCCGGCGATTCTACGAATGCCACACCGGCACGGCCGCAGGACGCGGGCTCAAAGCGCCGGCGGCGCCGCGCCTGCGACCGCCGCAGCGGGGCCGGCATCGGCATAAGCCTCCGGGTCCAGCCGGCGCATCTCGGCCTCGATCCAGGTCTCCACCTCCAGCATCAGCTCATCGTGGCGCCGGCCCTCCACCGGGATGGGCCGACCGATGGACACCTCGATCAGGCCAGGCCGCAGCAGCCAGCTTTTGCGCGGCCAGCATCGGGCCGAGGTGACGGCGATCGGCACGATGGGGGTGCCGGTGGTCACGGCCAGGCGGGACGCGCCGGTTTTGTACTCACCCTTGGCGCCGCGCGCCGACCGTGTGCCCTCGGGGAACATGATCACCCAGTTGCCCTGGCCCATCAGGCGCTTGCCCTGCTCCAGCACCTTGGCCCAGGCCGCGCTGCGGCGGCTGCGGTCAATGTGGATCATGTCCATGCGGCCGATGGCCCAGCCAAAAAACGGCACCCACAGCAGCTCACGCTTGAAAACATAGGCCAGCGGGTGCGGCATGATGGCCGGAAAGGCGAAGGTCTCCCAGGTGCTCTGGTGTTTTGGCGCAAGTAACACGGCGGCTTTTTCGTCGGCCGCCGTGGGCAGGTGCTGCAGGCCCTGGATACGGTAGTTGACACCGCAGATCACCTTGGCGCCCCAAATGGCCGCTTTCAGCCAGCCGGCGCACAGCCAGTACATCGGTGAGCCGCGGCTGAAGATGGAAAACACCACCGCCACCAGGGCCCAGGGGACCACGGTGACCAGCAGCCACAGGATGTAGAGCGCGGAGCGGAGATAGATCATCGGGTGGCCGTGGCCGGCAAGGTGGGCATCGGGGGGCGCGTCAAGCGGCTGTGGGCTTGGTCGGCTTGGCAACTTTGCCAGCCTTGGCCGCCTTGGCTGACTTGGTGGAGCGTGCGTCTGGCGGGGTGGGCGGGATGGGCGGGGTGGGC
>JANPOW010000376.1:0-11571 GCA_031428185.1 Betaproteobacteria bacterium
TTCCTCATGTTGGCTCCCTTCTCAATCGAAGAAGCCTCCTCAAAATCCGGGGCGGTTCACTTTCGCTGGCGCCGCTGCGGGTGTGGTCGGCAAAGCGCAACTCGCCGTGGGTGGGCGCGTCCAGCCCGCCCAGGATGTTGAGCAGCGTGCACTTGCCGCGGCCCGACGCACCCCGCAGCAGCACAAACTCACCCCGACCGATGTCCAGGTCCACAGCGCGCAGCGCGTGCGTCTCCACAGCGCCGCTGCGGTAGAGCTTGGCCAAGCCCCGGGCGGCAAACACGGTTTCGGCTGGGGCGGCGGTGGCTGGAGGCACGGTGTGCGCAAAAGGCAGTGTGGACCCGGCAACTATTGCCAGCGCACGCCAGGATGGGCTTGATGCCGGTCGATCCGGCTGCTGGCGGCCAGCGCTGCCGCCGCCCGCAGGCCATCATCCAGGCCGCCGGCACAGTGCCAATGCCAATGCCAATGCCAATGCCAATGCCCAGGCCGGTGGCGCCAGCGCCACGCCAAGAGCACGGCGCGTCAGCAAGACGCCTGCAAGCCTGTGCTGGCATCGATTGGTGGGCTGCCAGCCGCCAGTCTTGCCCTGCGCAACAAGTACAGACCGGCGGCAACGGCCGCCAGGCCCGGCAGCAGGCCGCCACGGTGCATGGCCGGGTGCGCCGGCAGGCCGCGTTGTGGCACCAGCGGCGACACCACCGCAATCAAAGCCAGCGCCCGCCACACCGGCCACCAACCACTGGAACGCCGGCTTGGCGCCGCGTGCTGCGCCAAGCTGCTGGCCACGCCAGTACCAGCCCAGCATCAGCAGGTTGCCGGCGATCAGCGACGCCAGCGTGGCCAGCCGCATCCAGGCTGCGGCCAGCCCAGCCCATCAGCACACCGCCAGGGTGCTGCCGGTCGGTGCCAGCGCCAGGCCGCCAACGCCCAGCGCATGCCAGGCTGCGGCAGGCGCCAGCAGGCGCACCTTGGCCGGTCGCGGTGGTTGGTGCATGGAGCCGGGGGCTCAGCCTCCGCCTCAAACACCAAGGGGCAGGCCGGGTCGATGACCAGCTCCAGCAACACCAGGTGCAGCGGCAGCAACAGCACCGGCATGCCCAGCAGCACCGGCCGCAAGGACACAGCGACGATGGGCACATGCACGGCGATCAGGTACGCCACGGCATTGCGCAAGTTGCCAAAGATGCGCCGGCCCATGCGCACCGCGCTCACCAGCGCAGCAAAGCTGTGGTCCGGCAACACCAGCACGGCCGCTTCACGCGCCACATCGGTGCCGCGCCGGCCCATCACCACGCCGATGCCGGCGGCGCGCAGGGCCCCAGGCGGGCCAGCCGCCACGCGCCCAGTGCCAGCATCACCGACCAGACCACCGCAAACTCCTCCGGGACGATGGACATCGCCAGCGCCACCGCCGATCCGGCCCAGCGTGGTGGCGGCGCCGGTGGCGCAGACGGTGGCCGTGCCGGCCCCGCTGACCACCGGCGTGCCGGCATGCAGCGCCTGGCTTGCCGACTTGAGCACCGGCGCCGATTCACCGCTGCGCAGCGACTCATCCACCCGCAGGCCGTTGGCGCCAAGCAAGGTGGCGTCGCAGGCCAGGCGGTCGCCTTCTGCGATGCGCAGGTGGTGCCCCGTCACCAGCGCCTGGCTGGCCACCCACTGCACCGTCCCGTCACGCACCAGACATGCACGACCCAGGCCTGCTTGGCTTGGTTGCTGATCTCCCGTCCCGTCACGCACCAGACATGCACGGGGGCTGGACAGTTGCTGCAGCGAATCGAGCACCCGCTCGGTGCGGTAGTCCTGCACCAGCGAGATGCCGCCGACGGCCAGCACCGACACCAACAGCAGCGCGGCGCCGGCCACACTGCCGACCAGCGCATACACCAGCGCCCTGACCAACTGCAGCAGCAACATGGGCTGCGCAGCCACGCCCGTGGCCATGGCGCGCAGGCCACGCTGGCTGCCTTGCGCCAGCAAGTTGGGCCCGTCGGTTTGCAGGCGCCGGGCCGCCTCGGCACTGCGCAGGCCATTGGCATCATCGGCGGCTGCGGTGGTCACGGGTTGCGGAGTTGGCACCGGGCAGCGGCGGGCAGTGGTCAGGGCTGCGGTGGGTTGGCGGGCTGTGGTGTTGCGATGGTCGCGGCGCTGGTGTGCGGCGTGCTTGCCCTGGCGCAAGACGGCGGGCCGGCAGGCGCTCTGGCCCGCCCCATGCTGGCCGCGCGGCGCCGGCAGGCGGGCGCTGACCATGGCTCGGGCACACTAGCGGCATGCTGCCGCACCACATCGCCATCGTTGACGACGAGCTCGACATCACCCAGCTGTTGGGTGCCTACCTCAAGCGCCATGGCTACCGGGTGAGCGAACTCAATGCCGGCACCGAATTGATGAAACTGATGGCAGCCGACCCACCCGCGCTGGTCTTGCTGGATCTGGGCCTGCCCGGCGAAGACGGTTTTGTGATCGCCCGCCAGTTGCGTGAGCATTGGCGCTGCGGCCTGGTCATCGTCAGCGGGCGTGGTGATGCGGTGGACAAGGTGGTGGGGCTGGAGGTTGGTGCCGACGACTATGTGACCAAGCCGTTCGACATGCGTGAACTGCTGGCGCGCATCAAGGCGGTGATGCGGCGGCTGGTGCCTGAAGCCAGCACGCCTGCGCCGGCAGCGATGGAGCGCACCCGCTGGCACTTTGACCGCTGGGCGCTCGACACCGCCGCGCGCCGCTTGTGCGGCTGCGATGGCCAGGCCGTGACGCTGACCACGGGTGAGTTTGATTTGTTGACCGTGTTTGTCAAAAACCCGGGCCGGGTGCTGTCGCGTGATTTCCTGCTGGAGCTGACCCGCAAGCGCGAAGCCGCGCCCTTCGACCGCACGATTGATGTGCAGGTCGGGCGGCTGCGCAAAAAGCTTGAGGCGGACGCCGAAGATCCGCAGATCATCAAATCCGTGCGCGGTGCCGGCTACATCCTGGTGGCGCCGGTCTCAGCGGCTTGAGCGGCCTCGTATTGACAGCCGATGGACAAGGCCACCCTACAACCTGAGGACCCCAGCGCGCCGTCCTTGTACCGCTCGCTGTTCACGGCCTACCCCGACGCGCTGCTGCTGGTGGATGCCAGCGGCACCATCGTGCTGTGCAACCCGGAGGCCTGCCGCCTGTTTGGCTACGGCCACGACGAGTTGACCGGCATTGCCGTGGATGCGTTGGTACCGGACGCCGTGCGGCCCAAACATGCCGCGTTCCGTGGTGCTTATGCACACAAGCCAAAGCCACGCGCCATGGGCACGCAGATGGACCTGGTGGCCAAGCGCCGCGATGGCAGCGAGGTGATGGTTGAAATTGCGCTCAGCCCGTTGCATGAGCAAGGCTTGCCCTATGTGGTGGCCGCCGTGCGCGGCATCGGCGCCTACCCCCGGGTCAAGCAGGCATTGCAACGCGCCCGCTACAGCGAAAGTGTTGCGCATGTCGGGCGCCTGGCGGTGGACAGCCGCGACCCCAAGGTGTTGATCCAGATACTGACCCAAGCAGCCGTGGATGGCTTGCAGCTGGACGCTGCGATGACCGCGCTGCTGGCACCCAACCGGCTGGAGTTCCGCATCACCAGCGGTGCCGGGCTGTTTGATGATCCGGCACTCATCGGCCTGGCGGTGCCCAACCGGCCCCAGACCGCGCCCGGTTTTGTGCTGGCGCAAGCCACACCCCAGATCGTGCCCGACGTGCGCAACGAACACCGCTTCGAGGTGCCTGCGTCCTGGCTGGCGCAGGGCATCGTCAGTGTCATGGCGGTGCCGGTGTCTGACCGTGGCCAGGTCATCGGCGTGTTGGCGGTGCACGCCCGGGCGCCGATGGCGTTTGGTGACGACGAAGTGCGCTTCCTGCAATCGCTGGCCAACCTGCTGGCCACCACCTTGCAGCGTGCCCAGAGCGAGGAAGACCTGAACCACGCCCAGCGCCTGGAAAGCGTGGGCCAGTTGACGGGCGGCATCGCCCATGACTTCAACAACCTGCTCACCGTGATCCAGGGCAACAACCAGGTGCTGGCCGAGTACCCACCAATCCAGAATGACGTGTACGCGCAGCAGTTGCTGGCCGCAGGCGCCCGCGCCACGCGCCGGGCGGCCGAGATGACCAGCAAGCTGTTGACGTTTTCGCGCCGCCAGGTGCTCAGCCCGGCGCGGGTTGATGTCGGCACGATGATCGTGTCGCTGGCGGACATGCTGCAACGCACACTTGACCAACACATCCGGATCGAGATTGACGTGGTGGCAGCAGCGCCCTGTCTGGCCGACCCTGGCCAATTGGAGTCGTCGCTGCTGAACCTGGCGATCAACGCACGCGACGCGATGCCCTCAGGCGGCACGCTGCGGTTCAGCTGCCGTGCGCTTGACCGGCTGCCCGCCGACATGGCGGAGGAGTTGGGCGCTGACCAACAGATGTGCAACGCCTATGTCGCCATCGATGTGGCCGACACCGGGCTGGGCATGTCTGAAGCCGTGCGCGAGCGCGCGTTTGAACCCTTCTTCACCACCAAGGAGTTGGGGCGCGGCACCGGCCTGGGCCTCAGCGTGGTGTATGGCTTTGTCAAGCAATCCCGCGGCGCCGTGCGGCTGGACAGCACACCCGGCGCGGGCAGCACGATCCGCCTGGTGCTGCCCCGCTTTGCCGATGCGGCGGCGCGGGCCGTGGCCCCACACGGGGGCCAGGCGCCGCTGCCGCGTGGATTGAAGGTGCTGCTGGTCGAGGACGAAGCCGAGGTGCGCACAGTGGTGCGCACCTTTCTGCAGGCGCTGGGCTGCGTGACCACCGAGTTCAGCAACGGCGAACAAGCCATTGCCAGCCTGGCCCAAGTGTGTGACCACGACCTGCTGCTGAGCGACGTGGCGCTTGGCGCCGGCATGCGCGGCACCGAGCTGGCCCGGCGTGTACGCGCCCGCTTGCCCGCTGCGGCCTTGCTGTTGATGTCGGGCTATTCGTCCGACATGCTGCGTGGTGACGACCCGCAACTCGCAACGATGGAACTGCTGCGCAAGCCCTTTGACCGTGAACAACTCGCCAGTGCGCTGGCCCGGGCGCTGGCGCAGCGCAGCTGAACCCGGCGCTGCGTCGAACCCGGTGGCAGCGCCGTGCGGCGCCACGCTGCGTTCAACGCGCTGTGCAGACCGACTCACGGCGAGATCGCCACCTTCAGCACACCGTCGCGCTGGTGGGCGAACAAGTCATAAGCCTTCTCGATGTCGTCCAGGCGGAAACGGTGCGTCACCATCGCCCCCAGATCAACCCGGCCTGATTCGATCACGGACATCAGACGGCGCATGCGCTCTTTGCCACCCGGGCACAGCGACGTGACGATGGTGTGGTCACCCAGCCCTGCGGCAAACGCGGCCAGCGGGATTTTCAGATCGGTTGAATACACCCCCAGGCTGGACAGCGTACCGCCCGGGCGCAGCACACGCAGCGCGGCCTCAAACGTGGCCTGGGTGCCCAGCGCCTCGATGGCCACATCCACACCGCGCCCGCCGGTGAGTTTGAGGATCTCGTCGACCGGGTCACAACGGCTGGCGTCAATGACATGGTCGGCGCCCATGCGACTGGCCATGCCAAGCCGCCCGGCAATGCGGTCCACGCCGATCACCACGCTGGCGCCGCTCAGCTTGGCGCCGGCTGTGGCGCACAGGCCGATCGGCCCTTGCGCAAAAACCGCCACCGTGTCGCCAATGCGGATGCGCGCCCGTTCGGCACCACCAAAGCCGGTGGACATGATGTCCGGACACATCAGCACTTGCTCGTCCGTCAGCCCGTCTGGCACCGGCGCCAGGTTGGCCATGGCATCCGGCACAAGCACGTATTCGGCCTGGCAGCCGTCAATGGTGTTGCCAAACTTCCAGCCACCCATCGGCTTCCAGCCGTGTGCGGTGCCGGCGCCGTCCTGCGAGCAAAAACCGCACAGGCAGGCGTTGCTCCAGCCGCTGGGCGTGATGGCGCCGGCGATCACGCGCTGGCCTTCTCGGTAGCCCTTGACCGACGAGCCCAGCTTCTCGATCACACCGACCGGCTCATGGCCGATGGTCAGGCCCTTGGCCACCGGGTACTCACCCTTGAGGATGTGCACATCCGTGCCGCAGATGGTGGTGGTGGTGACACGCATCAGCGCGTCCAGCGGGCCGACATCGGGCATGGGCTTGTCGTGCAGCACGATGCGCCCGGGTTCAACAAAGATGGCGGCCTTCATCTTGGACATTTACCAACTCCTTCAGTTTCAATCTGCGCCGCCGTCCAGCGGCGGCAGGCGCTTGAGGGTGAGGCTCAGTGCACGGCCGCAGCGGCTGGCGCGGCGCCCAGGCTGCGCTGCACAAACTCGACCAGCGCACCGACGTCCGGGATGTGCAGATCGCGCCGCCCGGTCTCGCTGAAGGCGATCACCTTCTCACGGGCCAGCCGCGCCAGCGCCCGGCTGACGGTCTCCAGCTTCATGCCCAGGAAGTTGCCGATTTCGGCCCGCGTCATGTGGATGGTGATCTGGTCGGTGCGCAGCCCGCGGTCAGCCAAAGCATCGGCCCAGCCGCGCAGGAAGTCCGCCACGCGCGCGTCTGCAGGCAGGGTGCACAAGGCCAGCATCGACTCGCGGTCGCGCGAGATTTCGCGGCTCATGGCCGCATGCACCAAGGCCATCATCGCCGGCTGTTCTGAGCAGGCCTTCATCAGCGTGGCGTAGTGGACAGCCCAGACCTCGCTCACATCCATCGCGATCACGTCGCAGCCCTGCCGCCCTGCTGCGATCCCGTCAAAGCCCAGCCAGTCGCCCTTGAAGTGCAGGCCGACGACCTGTTCACGGCCGTCAGCCGCCACGTTGACCGACTTGACGCAGCCGAAGTGAATCACATGCAGGCAGTCCAGCGCGTCACCGGCGCGGTAGATCAAGTCACCGGCGCGCACCACGCGGCGTGTCAGGGGCAGTTGCTGCACCAGGTCTAGCGACTGACCGATGCGGTCGGCGGTGGACTGCTGGGGCTTGGTCGCGCGTTGTTGCAGCATGGTGTTCGCCTGTTCTTGGTGTCGATGCAGCAAGGCTAGGCGCCGGCCGACAACCGCCAGGCAATGCAGCAAATCACTCGGTAACAGTGCGTGAATGGCCGGTGTCTGGTGCGCAGTGGCGCAGTGGCGCCCGCACTTGACGAGGCGCAAGCACCTCACCCGGAAATATCCCTAGCCTGACGCCATTGCCGTGCGCCGGGCGCCAATCAACGGCCCGGCGACCCACCGAAACCCCCGTCATGAGGCTCGCCATCGTTCCGCAGCGCTTCAGTGCCTTCGACAAGCTGTCATCGGCCGACGTTCAGGCGCTGCTCGCAGGCGCCAGAAGCCGCGTCATGGGTGCCGGCTTGGCCCTCAAGCACCGCCACGTTGCCGTGCTGTGTGAGCAGACCTTGTCTGCGCCGGCCGATGCACTTGCAGCGGCGGCATCGGCACTGGGCGCCACGGTGGTGCGGCTGCGCCCCAGCAGCTTGAAACTGCATGACCGGGCAGGCCTTGGCGACGCAGCCGCGCTGCTGGGCCGGCTGTATTGCCTGATCTGCACCGAGGGCCTGCGGCCGTCGGCCAACGCCGCCCTGGTCGATATTGCCGGTGTGCCGGTCTTGAGCGACGTGACTTCGGCCTGGCACCCGGCCAGCGTGCTTGCTGACCTGCTGGTGATGCAAGAGCACGCGGGCCGGCCGGCAGCCGCCATCAGGCTTGGTGTGGCCGCCGGCACCGAGCCCGCCACCCTGCAGGCCTGGCAGCTGGCCGCTGGCTTGACCGGCCTGCAGCTCATCGGCATCACGCAACCACCGCTGGCGCTTGCACCACCGGCCTGTGACTTTTATGTGGGCTGTGGGCCGCCGTGCGGTGAACCCAGGCAGCAGCACCTAGTGGCCGCTGGCGCCACCGCCAGCCGCTGCACCTGCCTGGCTGTGCAGCAAGTGGATGCACACCAGCGGCTGCTGCAGTCACTGATGACGCATGTGGTGGGTTGATGCGCAGCGCGTGCCGATGGCCATGACCTGGCGCCGCACAGGGCCCCTACCGGGACGACTGGTTGGCCCTGCTGTCCGAGGCCGGCATCCACCACCCCACACCGGACGCGCAGGACGGTTCAGCGCTGCCTTGGCCAAAAACGCGGCTCGATGGTGGCTACAGTAGGGCCGAACAAGGAGACCGGCCCATGCGTGACCAATCCATCCAGCAGGGCTTGATACCCCCCGACACGGACCCGGAAGAAACCAAAGAGTGGCGCGACGCCTTTGTGGCACTGGTGCAAACGCACGGTGCGGTGCGGGCGCGCTGGATGTTGGACACGTTGGCGGGGCTGGCCCGGCAACAGCGCATCGGCTGGACACCCGAGCTGGCCACGCCCTATGTCAACACCATCGGCGTGGACACGCAGGCGCCCTTCCCCGGTGACCTGGCGATGGAGGAGCGCCTGGCCTCGCTGATGCGCTGGAATGCGCTGGCGATGGTGGTGCGCGCCAACCACTCCTACGGTGAGCTGGGTGGCCACATCGCCAGCTACGCCAGCGCAGCGGATTTGTTCGAAACCGGCTTCAACCATTTCTTCCACGCGCGTGGCCCGGGGCATGGCGGTGACCTGGTGTTCTTCCAGCCGCACAGTGCACCCGGGGTGTACGCCCGTGCATTTCTGGAAGGGCGGCTCACCGAGGACGACCTGCTGCACTACCGCCAGGAGTTGACCGCACCCGCCTTCACCCAAGGCAGCGGTGCACGCGGCCTCAGCAGCTACCCGCACCCGTACTTGATGCCGGACTTCTGGCAGTTCCCCACCGGGTCGATGGGCATCGGCCCGATCAGCGCCATCTACCACGCCCGCTTCATGCGTTACCTGAGCGACCGCAAGCTGTTGGACTGCAGCGCGCGCAAGGTCTGGGGCGTGTTTGGTGACGGCGAGATGGACGAACCCGAGTCGATGAGCGCACTCACCCTGGCCGCGCGCGAAAAACTCGACAACCTGGTCTGGGTGGTCAACTGCAACCTGCAGCGCCTGGACGGACCGGTGCGTGGCAATGGCCGCATCATTGACGAGCTGGAGAAACTGTTTTCCGGCGCCGGCTGGAACGTCATCAAGCTGGTCTGGGGCAGTGACTGGGACGGCCTGTTTGCACGCGATGCCACCGGCGCGCTGGCGCAGGCTTTTGCCAACACCGTGGACGGCCAGATGCAGACCTTTGCGGCCAAGGACGGGCGCTTCAACCGCGACACCTTTTTTGGCCAGAACGCCGCGCTGCAGCAGCTGGCCCAAGGCATGACGGACGATCAGATTGACCGCCTCAAGCGCGGTGGCCATGACGTGGTGAAGATCCATGCCGCCTACGCCGCAGCCGCCGCACACCAGGGCCAGCCCACCGTCATCCTGGCCCACACCAAAAAGGGTTACGGCATGGGCGCAGGCCAGGGCCGGATGACCACCCACTCGCACAAGAAGTTCGAGAGTGCCGACCTGATCGGTTTCCGCAACCGTTTCAACCTGCCGCTCAGCGACGAACAGGCCACCTCGCTGGCCTTCTTCAAGCCCGCCGATGACAGCGCCGAGATGCGCTACCTGCAGGCGCGCCGCGCTGCGCTGGGCGGCGCCATGCCCCGGCGCGAGACCACTTGCGCGGTGGTGCCCAAGCCCGACATCAGCAGTTATGCGCAGTTTGCGCTGGCCGCTGGCGGCAAGGAGATGAGCACCACCATGGCCTTTGTGCGTTTGCTGGGCGCACTGCTCAAGGACAAGGCACTCGGCCCCCGGGTGGTGCCCATCGTGGCGGACGAGGCACGTACCTTTGGCATGGCCAACCTGTTCAAACAGGTGGGCATTTATTCCAGCGTCGGCCAGCGCTACGCGCCTGAGGACATCGACACCATCCTCAGCTACCGCGAGGCCACCGACGGCCAGATCCTGGAGGAAGGCATCAGTGAGGCCGGTGCGCTGGCCAGCTGGACAGCAGCTGCCACCAGCTACAGCGTGCATGGGCTGGCCATGCTGCCGTTCTACATCTACTACTCGATGTTCGGCTTCCAGCGCGTGGGTGACCAGATCTGGGCCGCTGCTGATCAACGCGCACGCGGCTTTTTGCTGGGCGCCACCGCAGGCCGCACCACGCTGGGCGGTGAGGGCCTGCAGCACCAGGACGGCAGCAGCCACCTGGTGGCCGCCACCATCCCCAACTGCAAGGCCTACGACCCGGCCTTTGCGGGCGAGATGGCGGTGATTGTGGATGCCGGCATCCGCGAGATGATGGTGGAGCAGCAAGACGTTTTTTATTACGTCACGCTGATGAACGAACACTACGCCCAGCCCGACCTGCCCGCCGGCGTGGCCGACGACGTGCTGCGCGGCTGTTACCGCTTTGCCTGTTACCCGGCGGCGGCCAGCCCGGTCAACAGCCCTGCCACCAATACCGCCGCCACCACCAGCACCACCCAGCTCACGCTGATGGGCTCAGGCGCCATCCTCACCGAGGTGATCAAGGCCGGCCAACTGCTGGCGGCGCAAGGCATTGCGGTGGAGGTCATCAGCGTGACCAGTTGGAGCGAGCTGGCCCGCGACGGCGCTGCCTGCCAGGCCGCCGCGCTGCGCGGTGCTGCTGCGGCCACCCCCTTTGTGGCGCAGCAACTGGCCTTGGGCAGCGGCCCCATCATCGCGGCCACCGACTATGTGCGCGCCGTGCCCGAGAGTGTGCGGGCCTGGCTGCCGCCGGCGCGGCGCTACATCACCCTGGGTACCGACGGCTTTGGCCGCAGCGACACACGCGCTGCGCTGCGCAGCTTTTTTGGTGTAGACGCCGCCAGCATCGTGCGCGCCGCACGCTACGCCATCGACCACGGGTGTTGACGCGCCAGACCCTGCAGTGATGCCACGGCGCCTGTCACACCAGCCGGGCACTCAGCCCAGCCGGGCGCCAGACGCCTTGACCAGCTTGCCCCGGGCCGCATGGTGTCAATGCGCAGCAGGTTGCTGAACTCGGTGGGTGTGGTGGTGATGCGGGATTGGCGTCGGTTCATGCGTGCCACCTGAAGTTTTTTGCACGCAGCGGCACCCGCCACCGGTGGCTGATGGGTTCAACGGCTTGAGGCACCCACTGGGGCACCAGCTGGCAGCAACTTGCCGGGGCTCTGCCGCCCGGCATCTTGTGGCCAACCAGACCACCCCGCCTGCAATGAATGGGGCGTAGACGGGCACGGCACCGCGTGCTTTGCGGCTGCGGTGTGTTGCAGCAGCGGTGGTCAAGGGCCGAGCGCGGCCAACTCGGCGCAGGTGGGCAGCCCGTCACAGTCACCCGGAAACTGCACCACGCGCGCGCCAATGGTGTTGCCACGTGCGGCCGCCGCAGCCAGGCTCAAGCCTTCAAGCAGGGCCGAGACCACACCGACTGCAAAACCGTCACCGGCGCCCACGGTGTCCACCACCCGGTCAACCTGCCTGCCTGCGGCATGGCCGCGCTCGGTGGCGCTGGCGTAGTAGGCACCTGCTGGCCCCAGTTTGACGACCACGCAGCGGGCGCCGCGGTCAAGGTAGAAATCGGCAATGGCCTC
>JANPOW010000377.1:0-21662 GCA_031428185.1 Betaproteobacteria bacterium
CGAGAAACGGCCCCAGCGAGGACAGTTTTTGCCGGATTTGCAGGCCCATAGTTCAACTATGGGACAAAAAGCCGGTAAAAAATGGACCGCTGAGGCCGTTTCGCAGCCGACGTTCCCCAAGCCCGACAGGCTCCTAGGCGCGCAGCTTGTAGCCGATCTTCAGCAGGTACAGCGCCACCGCCGACACCACGATAAAGCTGCCACCCACCACGCCCAGGCTGAGCCAGGGTGAGACATCGCTGGTGCCAAAAAAGCCGCGCCTGAAGCCATCAATCATGTAGAAAAACGGGTTCAGGTGGCTCATCCGCTGCCACACGCCGGGCAGTGAATGCACCGAGTAGAAGACGCCGGACAAAAACGTCATCGGCATGATGATGAAGTTCTGGAAGGCCGCCAACTGGTCAAACTTTTCAGCCCACAGCCCGGCAATCAGGCCCATCGCGCCCAGCATGCCGGCGCCCAGCACCACAAACACCAGGGCCCACAGCGGCTGCGCGAATGATGGCGTTGCAAACCACACAGTGACCAGAAACACGCCAAAGCCCACCGCCAGCCCACGCACCACGCTGGCCCCCACATAGGCCACAAACCAGGCCCAGTGCGACAGGGGCGACAGCAGCAAAAACACCAGGTTGCCGGTGATCTTGCTCTGGATCAGGCTGCTGGAGCTGTTGGCAAAGGCGTTTTGCAGCACGCTCATCATCACCAGCCCGGGCACCAGAAAACGGGTGTAGCCCACGTCCTTGAACACCTCCACCCGGCCCTCCAGCACGTGGCCAAAGATCAGCAGGTACATCACCGCCGTGAGCACCGGTGCGGCCACAGTCTGGAAGGCCACTTTCCAGAAACGCAGGATCTCTTTTTTGAACAGCGTGTTGGCGCCGGCCAGTGCTGGCATGGCCATCATGCGGCCACCTCGGCAGCCTGCGCTGCAGCCGCCGCTGGCGCGCCGGTGTGCATGATTTCGAGAAACACGTCTTCCAGGTCGGCGCGGCCGATCTCCAGGTCTTCAATCTTGATGCCGGCCTCACGCAGCGTGGCCAGCAGGCGCTCGACATCCACCGCGTCACGCGCCTTGAGCTGCACGATGCGGCCGGTGATGCGGGCTTGGCCCGCCAGCACTGCCGGCAGCGCCTGGTCGGTCTTGAAGCGCAGCATGGTGCTGGCGCTGGCTGACAGCAGGTTGGCGGTGCGGTCCAGCGCCACCAGTTGGCCCTGGCGCAGCATGCCGATGCGGTGGCACAGCGCTTCGGCTTCTTCCAGGTAGTGGGTGGTCAGCAGCACGGTGTGGCCTTCGCGGTTCAGGCGGGCGATAAAGGCCCACAGCGTCTGGCGCAATTCCACATCCACACCGGCGGTGGGCTCGTCCAGCACGATCACCGGTGGGCGGTGCACCAATGCTTGCGCCACCAGCACCCGGCGCTTCATGCCGCCCGACAGCTGCCGCATGTTGGCGTCGGCCTTGTCCGCCAGGCCCAGGTGGGCCAGCAGCTCGTCGATCCAGGCGTCGTTGTTGCGCACGCCAAAGTAGCCACTCTGGATACGCAGTGCCTCACGCACGCTGAAAAACGGGTCAAACACCAGCTCTTGCGGCACCACGCCGATTGCCATGCGGGCCGCTACGGCGTCCCGCTGCACATCGTGGCCCATCACCACCACCCGGCCACTGCTGGGCCGGGTCAAGCCGGCCAGGATGCTGATGAGCGTGGTCTTGCCAGCGCCGTTGGGCCCCAGCAAACCAAAAAACTCACCCTGCTGGATATCGAAGGACACACCGCCCAGCGCACGCAAGGCGCCACGCGCACCGGTATAGATTTTCTCGACCTGTTGAAAACTGACTGCGGGCATCGGCAGGATTGTAGGGAGCACGGCCAAATAGCCCGGGCCAGGCAAGGTGCTAGATTGCAGCCCACGCCATGGACACCACCCCACTGCCACCCGGCCCCGACGCCGCCACCAAGTCGCCTGCCAGTTCAGCCGCCAAATCACCGCCCAAGAAGCCGCGCCGCACGGCCGAGCGCATCCTGGAGGTGACGCTGGACCTGTTCAACCGCTTTGGTGAGCCCAATGTCAGCACCACGCTGATCTCGGCCGAGATGGGCATCAGCCCGGGCAACCTGTATTACCACTACCCGGCCAAAGACGAGCTGATCAACTCGCTGTTTGACCGCTACGAGCGCGCGCTGAATAACTTGCTGCAAGCCGCAGACGGTGTGCGCAACGTGGAGGACGCCTGGCTGTTTTTCCACATGCTGTTTGAACTGATCTGGCAGTACCGCTTTTTGTACCGCGACCTGAATGACCTGCTCAGCAAAAACCGCCGGCTGGAGACGCATTTTCAGTTTGTGCTGAAAAACAAATCCCGCGCGGTGGCCCAGGTGCTGGACGGCCTGACACGCGGCAGCACATTGCGCATTGACAAGCGCGAATCAGAGCCAGTGGCCAGCAGCATGGTGGTGGTGCTGACCTACTGGCTGAGCTACGAGTACGTGCGCGACCCACGCCGCGCGCTGGAGCCCGAGAGCGCAGCGGCCGCCCTGTCACGTGGTGCCTACCATGTGCTGGCGCTGCTGATGCCCTACCTGGAGCCGCATGCGCGTGAGCACCTGTTCCAGATCGCCGGGGCCTACCGCAGCGCCACTTGAGCCACCGCCGCGCTGGTTGCCAACAGCCATTCAGGCCAGCACCATGTTGTCTCTGTGAATCATCTCGGGCTCATTGGCAAAGCCCAGCAAGCCGGCGATCTGCGATGAAGGCTTGCGCGCAATCAAGCGCGCTTCACCCGACGCGTAATTGGCCAGGCCGCGTGCAATTTCCACGCCGTCCGGCGTCTGCACCGCAATCACATCACCGCGATGGAAGTCGCCTTCCACGTCGGTGATGCCGATGGGCAGCAGGCTTTTGCCTTCGCCACGCAGCTTCTGCACCGCACCCGCGTCCACCTTCACCGCGCCACGCAGTTGCAGGTGGTCGGCCATCCACTGCTTGCGTGCGGCCAGCTTGGGTGTGCCGGCCTGCAGCGCGGTGCCAATGGCCTCACCGGCGGCCAGACGCAGCAGCACGTCGGGCTCACGGCCGTAGGCAATCACCGTGCTGGCGCCACTGCCGGCAGCACGTTTGGCGGCCAGTATCTTGGTCAGCATGCCGCCCCGGGCTATGGCCGAACCGGCACCGCCGGCCATCTGCTCCAGCGCCGCATCGCCTGCCGTGGCCAGATGGATGAAACGGGCATCCGGGTCTTTGCGTGGGTCAGCCGAATACAGGCCACGCTGGTCGGTCAGGATCACCAGCACATCGGCCTCCACCAGGTTGGCCACCAGCGCGCCCAGGGTGTCGTTGTCGCCAAACTTGATCTCGTCGTTGACGACCGTGTCGTTCTCGTTGATCACCGGGACAACCTGCAGCCGCAGCAGCGTCAGCAAGGTGGACCGGGCGTTGAGATAACGCTCGCGGTCGGCCAGGTCGGCATGCGTCAGCAACACCTGGGCGCTGCCCATGCCGTGGTGCGACAACTGCGTTTCGTACATCTGCGCCAGGCCCATCTGGCCCACTGCCGCCGCGGCTTGCAACTCATGCAACTCAGTCGGGCGGGTGCGCCAGCCCAGGCGCTTCATGCCCTCGGCAATGGCCCCGCTGCTGACCATCACCACCTCGCGGCCCTGGGCCGCCAGCAGCGCCAACTGGCGGCACCAGTTGCCCACCGCTTCGGCGTCAATGCCCCGGCCCTCGTTGGTGACCAGGCTGGAGCCGACCTTGACGACGATGCGGCGGGCGGCTTTGACCAGGTCGGACGTGGCAGGCGCAGTCGTCACCAGACCAGATGCGGCCAACTCAGTCATCGGTCCAGGCCTCTTGCACGGGTGCCGCCGCCGCATCAAAACGCGGGTCGATTTCAGCGGCCAGCGGCGCTTTGTGCGCGGCCACATGCTCGTAAATGGCCTGCACCATCGGGTCCAGCCCCTCACGCGCCAGGGCCGACACCTGGAACACCGGGCCCTTCCAGCGCAGGCGTTTGATGAAATCCTTGACCAGGGCGGCGCGGTTCTCAGTCGGCACCATGTCCAGCTTGTTCAGCACGATCCAGCGCGGCTTCTCGAACAGCGCCTCATCGTATTTGCGCAGCTCTTTGATGATGCCCTTGGCCTGCGCCACCGGGTCAACACCGTCAAACGGCGACATGTCCACGATGTGCAGCAGCAGCCGGGTGCGCTGCAAATGGCGCAAAAACAGATGGCCCAGGCCGGCGCCGTCTGCTGCCCCTTCAATCAGGCCCGGCAGGTCAGCCACGACAAAACTGCGCTCGGGGCCGGCCCGCACCACACCCAGGTTAGGGTGCAGGGTGGTGAAGGGGTAGTCGGCAATCTTGGGCCTGGCGTTGCTGATGGCGGTGATCAGCGTTGATTTGCCCGCGTTCGGCAAACCCAGCAGGCCCACGTCGGCCAGCACGCGCAATTCCAATTTGAGCTTTTTCAGCTCACCCGGCCAGCCGGGGGTTTTTTGGCGCGGCGCGCGGTTGGTGCTGCTCTTGAAGTGCAGGTTGCCAAAACCGCCATCACCACCCTTGGCCAGCAGCACCAAGATGCCCGGCTCCAGCAGCTCGGCCAGCACCTCACCGGTCTCAAAATCCCGCACGATGGTGCCCACCGGCATGCGCAGCACGATGTCCTCAGACGCCGCGCCGTACTGGTCTGAGCCGCGCCCGGCCTCGCCATTGCGCGCCTCGTGGCGGCGGGCGTAGCGGTAGTCGATCAGGGTATTGAGGTTGCGGTCGGCCACGGCAAACACGCTGCCACCTTTGCCACCGTCACCGCCGTTGGGGCCGCCGAAGGGGATGAACTTCTCGCGCCGAAAGCTCATGCAGCCGGCACCACCCGCGCCGGCTGCGATGTCGATGGTGGCTTCGTCGACGAATTTCATGCTGCTACCCCTTTAAGCAATCAGGCAATTTGGCAATTAGGCCTCCCAGGCAAATGTGGCTTTGCCACTTTGCTTGACCCCCCACGGGGGGCGGCCGGTTTCTACCGGCCTCGGGGCGCTCAATAAACACAAAAGCCCCGGCAGGCCGGGGCTCGGATGATGCTCCGCGGCGTGATGCCGGTGTCATCGGTGGCACCCGTCGAAACGGGCGCCGGTGGCCAATCAGACCGGCGTCACCACCACGGTGTGGCGGTTCTGCGCGCCCTTGATGGCGTAGGACACGGTGCCATCGACCAGCGCAAACAAGGTGTGGTCCTTGCCCATGCCGACGTTGGTGCCGGCGTGGAAGCGCGTGCCACGCTGGCGCACGATGATCGAGCCAGCCGGGATCACCTGGCCGCCGTACACCTTGACGCCCAGCATCTTGGGTTGTGAGTCGCGGCCGTTGCGGGTTGAGCCGCCGCCTTTTTTCTGTGCCATGGTTCAAAAACTCCTTGGATTGCGTGGGGCAAATCAAGTCAACGCTGGGCCGCCCCAAGTTGACTTGCACCCCCTTGGTGGGGCGGCCACCGCAGCGCGGTGGCCTCGGGGGCCATCAGACGCCAATGGCGCCGATTTGCAGCTCGGTGTAGGTCTGGCGATGGCCGCCATGCCGCTGATAGTGCTTGCGGCGACGCATCTTGAAGATGCGCACCTTGTCGTGCTTGCCGTGCGACACCACGGTGGCAGTCACCGTTGCGCCGGCCACCAAGGGAGTTCCGATCGTCAATTCTGCGCCGCTGCCGACTGCCAGAACCTGGTCGATCACGATCTCTTGGCCCACGTCCGCTGCTATCTGTTCTACCTTGATCTTTTCGCCGGCTGCAACTTTGAATTGCTTGCCACCGGTTTTTATGAGCGCGTACATAAGTGCCTTTGCTGTTGGCCTCGGCTGAGGCCGTGTTTCTCAATTGCTGCTTTCATCCCCGGCCAGAAAAGCCGAAAGAACCTGTGATTGTAGCCAGAACCAACCCACCAGTGGCCCGCTGTGGCTGCCGGCCCTTGCCAACCGGGCGAGGATTGCGCTGCCGCTCCCTATAATTTGGGCTTGCCTTCCGCCCAAGCCACCGTGACCGATCTCTCCGCCCCCGCATCGGCCACCGCTGACCCGATGGCTGATGACATGCGCAGGGTTGATGAGGTCATCAGCGCGCGGCTGGCGTCCGATGTGGCGCTGGTCAACCAGATCTCGCACTACATCGTCAGCGCCGGTGGCAAGCGCATCCGGCCCCGGCTGGTGCTGCTGTTTGCCGACGCACTGGGCTTTGCCGGGCCTGAGCGCTTTGAGCTGGCTGCCACGGTGGAATTCATCCACACCGCCACCCTGCTGCATGACGACGTGGTGGACGAGTCCTCACTGCGGCGTGGCCGCGAGACCGCCAATGCACTGTTTGGCAACGCCGCCAGCGTTTTGGTGGGTGATTTTTTGTACTCACGCGCCTTCCAGATGATGGTCAGCGTGAACCGCATCCGGGTGCTGGAGGTGCTGGCCGACGCCACCAACGTCATCGCCGAAGGCGAAGTGTTGCAGCTCATGAACATGCACGACCCCGACCTGGCGGTGGACGACTATCTGCGTGTCATCCGCTACAAAACCGCCAAGCTGTTTGAAGCCAGCGCCCGCCTGGGCGCCGTGCTGGCTGGCGCTGACCGGCGCGTTGAAGACGCTTGCGCCGACTACGGCCGCTCGTTAGGCACCGCCTTCCAGTTGGTGGACGACCTGCTGGACTACGAAGGCGACACCCACGCGCTGGGCAAAAACGTGGGTGATGACCTGCGTGAAGGCAAGCCCACCCTGCCGCTGCTGGTGGCCATGGCCCGCTGCACAAACGCCGAGCGGCTGCTGATGCGCCACGCGATTGAGCACGGTGAAAACGAGCGGCTGGACGACATCCTGACCATTGTGCGCCGCACCGGCGCGCTACAGGCCACGCGCGATGCGGCAAGCACTGAAGCCGACAAGGCGCGGCAGGCACTGTCGGCCCTGCCTGATTCGGCGGCCAGGAATGCTCTGCTAGAATTGTGTGCTCGGTCGGTTGAGCGTTCGTCTTGACCAATCGGTAGCAACAGCACTGGTGTTGAGCACCTGTTCAACGCTCCAGTGCCAGGGCCCCCGCCAAGCACTGGCGCGCGCGGCCCGCACCATCGGGGTGTAGCTTAGCCTGGTAGAGCGCTACGTTCGGGACGTAGAGGCCGGAGGTTCGAATCCTCTCACCCCGACCAAATCCTTGTTTGCTACAGCCACGGACAACAGCCACTGACAACAGCCGCTGCGGGCCGTGAACTGCGCCCCAAGCTGTACTGATTCTTGCGGTTAAAGTGCGCGACTGAACTGTGATCCTGGCATCACTGGCTGCCGTGAGAGTGCTGAATCCGCCTTGGAAACCCTGGTCGAAGTCCAACAATCCTCCCTCTCCGGTGTAGCGCGGGTTCTTGTGCACGCCGGCAAGCTGGGCAGCAAGGCCGCTGAGGATCTGGCCAAGTCGGCGCGTGAGCGCAAGATCAGTTTTATCGCTGCGGTCATTGCATCCGGCGCCGTGTCGGCAGCCGACCTGGCCCACACCCTGTCCACCTCGCTCGCGCTGCCGCTGGTTGATTTGGCGGCGGTGGACATTGACCGCCTGCCCAAAGGCCTGGTCGACATCAAGCTGACGGCCCAGTACCAACTGGTGCTGCTGGGCCGGCGTGGCAACCGCTTGTTCATCGGCGGCGCCGACCCGACTGACCAGGAGGCGGTGGAGCGCATCAAGTTCGCCACCCAGTTGTCGCCCGAGTGGGTGATCGTCGAATACGACAAGCTGGCGCGCCTGATGGAGGTGCAGGGCAATACCGCCAACGAGACGCTGGAAGCGCTGACCGCCGAAGACTTCGAGTTCGACGTCAACGAAGACCCGGGCACGGTGGAATCCACCGAGGTGGTGCAGGAGGTTGAAGACGCGCCGGTGGTGCGTTTCCTGCAAAAGATGTTGATCGACGCGATCAACCTGCGGGCGTCAGACCTGCACTTTGAGCCCTACGAATACACCTACCGGGTGCGCTTCCGGGTCGATGGTGAACTGCGTGAGATCACCCAGCCCCCCATCGCCATCAAAGAGAAACTGGCCTCGCGCATCAAGGTCATCAGCCGGCTCGACATCTCCGAGAAACGTGTGCCGCAAGACGGCCGCATGAAGATGAAGTTTGGCAACAAGGCGATCGACTTCCGGGTCTCGACCTTGCCCACGCTGTTTGGCGAAAAGATCGTGATCCGGATTCTTGATCCGTCGTCGGCCAAGGTCGGCATCGAGGCACTGGGTTACGAGAAGATCGAGAAAGAGCGGCTGCTGGCGGCCATCGTGCGGCCCTACGGCATGATTTTGGTCACCGGGCCCACCGGGTCAGGCAAGACGGTGTCGCTGTACACCTGCCTGAACATCTTGAACCAGCCCGGCGTCAACATCTCCACCGTGGAAGACCCGGCGGAGATCAACCTGCCCGGTGTCAACCAGGTCAACGTGAATGACCGCGCCGGCATGACGTTTGCCGTCGCGCTCAAATCATTCTTGCGGCAAGACCCGGACATCATCATGGTCGGCGAGATCCGCGATCTTGAGACCGCAGACGTGGCCATCAAGGCCGCGCAGACCGGCCACCTGGTGATGAGCACGCTGCACACCAACGACGCACCCACCACCCTGACCCGCCTGCTCAACATGGGTGTGGCGCCGTTCAACATCGCGTCCAGCGTGATCCTGATCACCGCCCAGCGCCTGGCGCGGCGCCTGTGCGAAAACTGCAAGACATCGGCCGACTACCCGCGTGAGGCCATGCTGCGTGCGGGTTATGTGGCGGAAGATCTGGACGGTAGCTGGCGGCCGTTCCGCGCCGTGGGCTGCACCATGTGCAACAGCGGCTACAAAGGCCGGGTGGGGCTGTACCAGGTGATGCCCATGAACGACGCGCTGCAACGCATCATCCTGTCTGAAGGCACCGCGGTGGACATTGCCGACCAAGCCCGCCGCGACGGTGTGCGAGACCTGCGCCAGTCCGGCCTGATCAAAGTGCGCGCCGGTGTCACCACGCTGGAAGAAGTGATCGCCGTGACCAACCAATGAGCACGCATTGAGCCTGCAATGACCGGCCGTGCTGGTGACCTCGGTCACGCGCGGCCGGGCCGGCGCCGAGCGCGCTGAACCCGATCCGGAGAACCCATGGCGACTGCCTCAGCCGCAAGAAACATCAAGGAACTGGTCTTCGAATGGGAAGGCCGGGACAAAAACGGCAAGATCGTGCGCGGCGAGATCCGCGCCGGTGGCGAAGCCGCCGTCAGCGCCAACCTGCGGCGCCAGGGCATCCTGCTGACCAAGCTCAAAAAGCGCCGCACCAGCGGTGGCAGCAGGGTCAAGCCGCGCGATGTGGCCTTGTTCACCCGCCAATTGGCCACCATGATGAAGGCCGGTGTGCCGTTGCTGCAGGCGTTTGACATCGTCGGCCGGGGCGCCGTCAACCCACGCCTGACCAAGCTGCTGGGCGACATCCGCGGTGATGTGGAAACCGGCACCAGCCTGTCGGCCGCCTTCCGCAAACACCCGATGCAGTTTGACGCGCTGTACTGCAACCTGGTCGAGGCCGGTGAGACCGGCGGCATTCTGGAGGCCTTGCTGGAGCGGCTGGCGATCTACCAGGAAAAAACCCTGGCGCTCAAGAACAAGATCAAGGCCGCGCTGATGTACCCGGTGGCGGTGCTGGTGGTGGCTTTTGTCGTGGTGGTGGTGATCATGGTCAAGGTGATCCCGGCATTCAAAGAGGTCTTCAGCTCTTTTGGCGCTGACCTGCCCGGCCCGACGCTGGCAGTGATTGCGATGTCGGAGTTTTTTGTCGCCACCTGGATGTACCTGCTGGTGGCCATTGCCGGCGGTGGCTACATGTTCATGCAGGCCTGGCGGCGGTCCGAGAAGATGCAGATGGTGATGGACCGGCTGCTGCTGCGCCTGCCGATCTTTGGCACCTTGATCAACAAATCGGTCATCGCCCGCTGGACCCGCACCCTGTCCACCATGTTTGCCGCTGGCGTGCCACTGGTCGAAGCGCTGGATTCGGTGGGTGGTGCGTCCGGCAATGCGGTGTATGCCGAGGCCACCGGCAAGATCCAGCGTGATGTGTCCACCGGCAGCGCGTTGACCACCGCGATGCAGAGCACCGGCGTGTTCCCCAACATGGTGATCCAGATGACGTCCATCGGCGAGGAGTCCGGCTCACTGGACCACATGCTGGGCAAGGCCGCCGAGTTTTATGAAGAAGAGGTAGACGACATGGTCAAAGGCCTGTCCAGCCTGATGGAGCCCATCATCATCGTGGTGCTGGGCACCTTGATTGGCGGCATCGTGGTGGCGATGTACCTGCCGATCTTCAAGATCGGCGCGGTGGTCTGACCTTGACACTACTTTCACCTGAGCTGACCCGGTTGCTGCTGTCGCCCTGGGCGCTGGGCCTGCTGGGTTTGATGATCGGCAGCTTCTTGAACGTGGTGATCCACCGCCTGCCGCAACTGCTGGAGCGCGAATGGCTGGGCGATGTGGGTGGATTTCTGCAGGATGAGGCCACCCTGGCCCGGGTGCTGGGTGATGACAAACGGCGCCAAGCCGAACTGGGCAAGTCCGGCCTGGCACTCAGCACGGCGGTGGCTGGCCTGCCCGTCTTGAGGCTGTCCAAACCCCGTTCACGCTGCCCGCAGTGCGGCCACCAACTGGCCTGGCATGAGAACCTGCCGCTGCTGGGCTGGCTGCGCCTGGGCGGCAAGTGCGCCGCCTGCGGCAGCCGCATCTCGGCCCGCTACCCGCTGGTGGAGGCACTCACCGCCGTGCTCTTTGCCAGTGCTGCGGCGCTGGCCGGGCCGCACGCGGCGGCGCTGGTCTACTGCGCCGCGCTGGCACTGCTGGTGGCTGCGGCCTTCATTGACCTGGACACCACCTTGCTGCCCGACGACCTGACCTTGCCGCTGATCGGCCTGGGCCTGGTGGCGGCCTGGCTGGGCTGGACCCGGCTGAGCCTGCCCGACGCCGCGTTGGGCGCCTTTTTTGGCTACTTTGCGCTCTGGGCGGTGGCCTTTGTCTACAAGCTGGTGCGCGGTGTGCAGGGCATGGCCGAGGGTGATTTCAAGCTGCTGGCCGGCCTGGGTGCGCTGCTGGGCTGGCAGGCGCTGCCGTCCATCATCCTGTTGTCGTCGGCCGTGGGTGCACTGGTGGGCATCTTCATGATCCTGGCACGTGGTCACGGCCGCAACGTGCCCATCCCGTTTGGCCCCTATCTGGCCGGCGGTGGGGTGGCGGCGCTGTTTTTTGGCAGGCAGTTCAGCACGCTGTGGCCCGGCTTGTGAGCAGCCTGACCGAAGCAGCGCGGGACGGGCGTCGGGCCGCCCCAAGCCGGCCCGCGGTCGCCGCGGGGGATCGATGAAAGTACCCTTGCATCGAGGCGCTTTCATGATCGGCCTGACCGGTGGCATCGGCAGCGGCAAAAGCACGGTGGCCGCCTTGCTGGTGGCGCACGGTGCCACGCTGGTCGATACCGACGCCATCGCCCACAGCCTGACCACCCCTGGTGGTGCCGCCATGCCCGCCTTGCGCCAGCGTTTTGGTGACGCGGTGGCCAGCGCGGATGGCGCGCTGGACCGCGCCCACATGCGCCAACTGGTGTTTGCCGACCCGGCCGCCAAGCTGGCACTGGAGGCCATCCTGCACCCGATGATCGGCAGCACGGCGTTGGCCCAGGCCACTGCCGCCCAGGCCGCCAGGCCCGGCGCGGTGGTGGTATTTGATGTGCCGCTGCTCAACGCCACCAGCCACTGGCGCAGCCAGTGCCAGCGCATCCTGGTGGTCGATTGCAGCGCCGCCACCCAGGTGCAGCGGGTCATCGCGCGCTCGGGCTGGACTGCCGAACAGGTCGAGCGGGTGATCCATCAACAAAGCCCGCGCGAGGCCCGCCGCGCGCTGGCCGACGCCGTGATCCACAACGACGGGCCCGACCACGCCACGCTGGCCGCCCAGGTGGCCGCGCTGTGGCAGCACTGGTGCCCGACCGGCGCGGCCTGAGCCGCCGCCGCCGCGCCCGGCCAGCGCACCCGCTGTGAAACAATCCCAAGACCCTCCGCAGCCGGCGCTGCGGCCGTCTGACGAGACCGTGTCACGAGGAAGCGCTTTGGTCCTGTACGAATACCCGTTCAACGAAAGCATGCGCACCATGCTCCGTCTCGAACACCTGTTCGACCGCCTCGGCCAACTGCTGCCCCGCGATGCGGCGGTAGACCACCACTTTGCGCTGGTCCCCATCTTCGACATCATCGAGGTGGCGGCCCGCGCCGACCTCAAATCCGATGTGCTGAAAGAGCTGGAGCGCCACAAAACCCAGCTGGTGGCCTACCGCAGCAACCCGCAGGTGTCGCAAGACGCGCTGGACGGGGCCATCGCCCGCATCGACAACGCCTTCAACGGCCTCAACCAACAGTCCGGCAAGGCCGGCCAAGCCTTGGCCGGGCACGAGTGGCTGATGAGTGTGCGCAGCCGCATCGGCATCCCCGGTGGCACCTGTGAATTCGATCTGCCGGCCTACTACGCCTGGCAGCAGCAGCCACCGGCGCGCCGCCGCGCCGACCTGCTGGCCTGGGTGGACACCCTGGCCCCGCTGGCGGAGGCCCTGCACACCCTGCTGCACTTTGTGCGTGACGCCGGTGTGGCGCGCAAAGTGGTGTGCAGCGCCGGGCAGTTTCAGCAAAGCCTGCCACCTGGCCGCAGCTACCAGTTGCTGCGCCTGCGCATTGCCAAGAGCGACGATCTGGTGCCCGAAATCACCGGCCACCGGCTGATGGTGACAGTGCGCCTGATGCGGGTGGACGGCGACGGCCGGCTGCGCGTGGCGCCGGTGGACCAGCCATTTGAATTGACGCTTTGCGCATGAGCGACACCAGCCCACCCAGCGCCCAAACCGCTGCCCGCCGGGTGCCCTGCCCCACCTGCGGCCGCCCTGCGCTGTTTTCAGCCGACAACCCGGCGCGGCCGTTTTGCAGTGACCGGTGCCGGGGTGTTGACCTGGGCGCCTGGGCCAATGAGCGCTACCGCGTGGCCGCCCCGCCAGCCCAGGAAGACGACGACACGCTGCCTGACTGACCCCGGGCCGGCAGCCGCCTGCACCGCCACCCGCCAGCATCCGCATCCACCACGGCAGAGGGCCGCATGACCGCAGTACCGCAGGCGATGCCGGCCCCACAGTCCAACCCCAATTCGGCCCCCGGCCCGGCGCGCAAGCCCGGCTGGCACTGGCTGCGCCGCCTGGCCTGGTTGCTGCTGATCCTGCTGGCCCTGGCCGGCGCCGCCTGGTGGGGCCTGCCGGCGCTGCTGGTCGCCCAACTGCCACCCCGGCTGAGCCAGGTGCTGGGCCGGCCGGTGACGCTGCAAGGCGCGGCGTTTGTGCCCTGGCGGCTGGCGCTCACCCTCACCGGCCTGCGCATTGGCGCCGCCCCGGGTGCGCCGGCCGGCACACCGCCGCTGTTGCAGATGGACAGCCTGCTGGCCGACCTGTCACTGCGTTCACTGCAACACCGCGCGCTGGTGGTCGAAGCGCTGGAGATCGACGGCCTGCAGCTGCAGATTGCGCGCACCGCGGCCGGCCACTACGACATCGACGATCTGCTGGCGCGTTTTGCGCAAGCACCCGAGGCCAAGCCCGACGATGCCACCCCGGCCCGCTTTGCGCTCTACAACCTGGCCTTGCGCAATGCCAGGCTGCGGCTGGACGACCGGCCAGTGGGCAAGCTGCACACGCTGGACGCGCTGACGCTGACCTTGCCGTTTTTGTCCAACCTGCCGGCCGATATCGGCGTGCGCACCGAGCCCCGGTTGGCCTTCACCCTCAACGGCACCCGCATTGACAGTGGCAGCCAGGCGCTGCCGTTTGCGCAGACCCGGTCGGGTGAGCTGACGCTGGCCTTCAACGATCTGGACCTCAGCCCCGCCTTGCCCTACCTGCCCGCCGGCCTGCCGCTGCACCTGCAGCAAGCGCACCTGGGCAGTGACATCCAACTGCGCTTTGCCTTGCCGCCCAGCGGTGTGCCCAGCGTGGCACTGCAGGGCAAGCTGGCACTGCGTGATGTGCGGCTGACCGAGCCCGACAAAACCCCCGTGCTGGGCTGGCAGGCGCTGACGCTGGACTTGGCCGATGTGCAACCGCTGGCGCGCCGGGTGGCACTGGGCGCGCTGCAGATTGATGGCCTGCAGTTGGAGGTGTCGCGCAATGCGCAAGGCCGGCTCAATTTGCAGCGCTTGCTGGCCCCCCAAGCCAGCCCGGCGCCGGCCGCACCCACCACCACCACCACCGCCAGCGCGGCCAGCGCCAGCCAGACCGTGGCACCGGCCACATCGGCCTGGCAACTGAGCCTGGCCTCGCTGCGCCTGCCGGACGCGCGGGTGCGCTGGTCCGATGCAGCCGTCAAGCCCACGGTGGCGCTGCAACTCGACGCGCTGTCACTGCAGGCCGATCAGCTGCGCTGGCCGTCGCCCGGCGCGGTGCCAGTGGTATTGCGCGGCCAATTGCGCGGCCAGCACAATGGCGCACCCCCACTGGCCACGCTGCGGGTGGACGGCCAGGCCAACCACCAGCACGCCAGCCTGGCACTGCAGTTGACCGACCTGGACCTGGCCAGCCTGGCGCCCTACCTGGCGCAAGCACTCAAACCGCAGTTGAGCGGCCAACTTGCGCTAGAAGCCAAGCTGGACTGGGCGGCTGCGCCGGCCGCACTGCGTGTGGCCCTCAGCAGCGCCAGCCTGACCAAGCTGCAACTGCGAGACGGCGCGGGCGCCCGCGCCAACCGGCTGGCGTCGGTGCAGGCGCTGCAGGTCAACAACAGCGTGCTGGACCTGGTGGCGCAACAGCTCCGCATCGGCAGCCTGCAGATCGACAAACCGGTGCTGGCCGTGTCGCGCGACGCTGCCGGCCGGTTCAACCTGGCCAGCTGGGTGGCCGGCGCTGCCGCCAGCCCATCGGCACCTGCTGCAGCCGGCAAAAAGCCGGTGGCAGCGGCGCCCGCACCCTGGCGCATCAGCCTGCAAGACCTGGCCATCAGCGGTGGCCAGCTGCAATGGACCGATGCCCTGGCCGCCAACCCCGACAGCGGCGCGCCGCTGCGGCTGGACCTGAGCGCCTTGCGCCTGCGCCTGCAAGACCTGGCCTGGCCGGCCACCAGCGGTGCCAAGGCCGTGCTGCCCCGGCTGCAGATGGTGGCCACGCTCAGCAGCCCGGCCGGCAGCGGCGCCCTGGCCGACAAAGACCACGCCAAAACCAGCGCCGACATCGACTGGAGCGGCCGCTTTGGCCTGGCGCCGCTGCAGGCCGACGGCAAGCTCAAGCTGGTGCGCCTGCCCATCCACCTGCTGGCGCGCTACGCCGGCGCGGCCATGCCGGTCAGCCTGCTGCATGCTGACGCCACATTTCAAGGCCAACTCAAGGCCAGGCAGGCCGATGCCGGATGGCTGGTGACGAGCGACGGTGATCTGCAAGTCACCGAATTGCAGCTCAACAGCCGCGCCGCCACCGGCCAGCGCGCCGACAGCGGCAGTGCGCTGCTGCGCTGGCAAGCACTGGCGCTGCAAGGCCTGTCGGTGGTGCTGGCACCCGGCGCCAAGCCCGGCATCACGGTGCGCGAGATCGGGCTGGATGATTTTTATGCCCGCCTCACCATCACCGAAGAAGGCCGCTTCAACCTGCAGGATGTGGCCGCTAGCCCGGCGGATGCGGCGTCGGCGTCGGCGTCGGCGTCTACCGGTATCAGCACACCGGCAGCGGCAGCGGCAGCGGCAACGGCGCCAACGGCGGCCGCGGCAGGCAGCGCAGCGGCCACGGTGGCCGCTGGCGCCGCCAGCGCAGCTGCCAGCACAGCCGCCAGCACAGCCGCCAACGCACCCGCCAACGCCGAGCTGCCCATCACCCTGGTGCTGGGCCCCAGCCTACTGCGCAATGGCCGCATTGATTTCAGTGACAGCTTCATCCGCCCCAACTACAGCGTGCGCCTGACCGAGCTCACCGGTCAGCTCGGCGCGCTGCGCTCGGACAGCCGCGAGATGGCCAGCATCAGCCTGCGTGGCCGCGCCGCCCAGACCGCGCTGATCGACATCAGCGGCCACTTGAACCCCACCGCCAAGCCGCTGGCACTCGACATCCGCGCCAAGGCCACTGATCTGGAGCTGGCGCCGTTGTCGCCCTATGCCGGCAAATACGCCGGTTACGCGATTGAGCGTGGCAAGCTGAGCATGGAGGTGGCCTACAAGATTGACCCCGATGGCAAGTTGACCGCCAGCAACCAGGTCATCCTGAACCAGCTGACCTTTGGCGAGCGGGTGGAGTCACCCAGCGCCACCCAGTTGCCGGTGCTGCTGGCGGTGGCGCTGCTGAAAGACCGCCACGGCGTGATCGACATCAACCTGCCCATCAGCGGCAGTGTGAGCGACCCGCAGTTCAGCATCGGTGGGCTGGTCTGGAAGGTCATCCTCAACCTGCTGGGCCGCGCGCTGACCGCGCCATTTGCACTGCTGGCCGGCGGTGGCAGCGATGATTTGAGCCTGGTTGAATTTGCCCCCGGCACCGCCCGCGTCAGCGAGGCCGGCCAGCAGGCCCTGGCCAAGATGGCCACTGCGCTGACCAACCGCCCGGCACTCAAGATGACGGTCACCGGCGCCGCCGACCCCGCTGCCGAGCGCGCTGCCCTGCAACGCGCCGCGCTGGACGAGCGCCTGCAGGCCGAGCGCAACCGCGAACGGCTGCGCGCCGCGCCGGTGGCTGCGGCCCCTGCCCCTGCCCCTGCCCCTGCCCCTGCCCCTGCTGCCACGCCGGCCAGCGTGGCAGCAATGACGCCGCCAACCCCGCCACCAGCCCCGCCACCAGCCCCGCTGAGCACCGACGAGCGCAACCGCCTGCTCAAGACGCTGTACCAGCAAACCAGCCTGCCCAACACCCCCCGCTACGCGCTGGGCCTGCTGCGTGACCTGCCCGCCGCCGAGATGGAGGCCATGCTGCTGGCCGCCGTGCCAGTCACCGTCGACAGCGCCCGTGAGCTGGCGCTGCAGCGTGGCCTGGCGGTGCGCGACGCGCTGATGGCCCGTGGCCTGCCCAGTGAGCGCCTGTTCCTGGCCGCGCCCAAGCTGCACGCTGCGGGTGAGGGCGACGCAGCCTGGACACCGCGTGTCCAGCTGAGCCTGTCCACCCAGTAGGTGCGCTTGGGGCGGTACGGCGTCAGGCACCGCAGCGCCAACCCGGCTGGCCCGCAACCACCTTCGGATTGGGGGGTGGTGCCGCGCAAACAGCACACCGCAGCGGCAATCTGCGGTCCACTGCAGGGCCGGCCATCAGGCCAGGCGCCGCCAAACCCCAAACCAACCCCACCCACATGGCGCAAACAATCCTCACCGCCGTGGCCGCTGTGCAGCCCGCCAGTGCCGACGCCTTGCGCCGCCTGCTGGCCGCACTCACCGCCCGGCAAGAAGCCACGCTGCAGCCCGGCAGCCAGCCCTACGACGCACTGCGCTCGGCCGTGCCGGTGCTGCACTTCATGTCCATCACCGTGGCCAGTGATGACCAGTACGACCCGCTGCTGGTGATCGAGGCCAACTTTGACGGCCCGCCGGGGCCGTTCTGGGCCCAATTGGACACCGCCATCGGCACTGAATTGCGCCAGATGCTGCGGCTGTGCAAAGCGCCACGCGATGACCGTGCCGCGCTGTTTGACGCCGTGGTGCGGCCGGGCTCCAGCACCGCGCTGGCGCCGCTGCTGGCCGCGCTGAGCGTGCAGCCTGTGGTGCGCCACCAGGGCAACCGCGGGCTGGAGCGGCACCGCATCATTGACGACGGCAAGCTGTTCCAGGCCTTGCAAGACGAGATTGATCGCAGCCCGGCGCTGGCCGCGCTGCCGGCCGCGCAAATCCACCAGCGCCTGCGCGCGGCGCTGTTGCCGCAGTTTGGCTGGCTGGCCGGCGCTGCGCCCGTGCGCATCCCACGCGCCGAGCGGCTGGCTGACGTGGCGCGCCTGGCCCTGCTGGCGCTGGCCTTGCTGGCTGGCCTGGCGCTGCTGGGCTGGGTGCTGGCCCAGGCCGTCCGTGTGCTGCTGAGCAGCGCTGCGGTGCTGCCGCACAAGCCGGCTTGGCGCTGGCTGGCCTACACCGCTTTGGGTGCGCTGGCGGCACTGCCGCTGCTGGCCTGGCGGCTGCGCAAATTGGAGCGCAGTGACGCCAGCCAGGACGCACCCCCGCAAGACGCCGCCGCCCTGCGTGCCATGGCGCAGCGTGAAGA
Organism: Betaproteobacteria bacterium; assembly: GCA_031428185.1. Classification (GTDB taxonomy): domain Bacteria; phylum Pseudomonadota; class Gammaproteobacteria; order Burkholderiales; family Burkholderiaceae_C; genus Pseudaquabacterium. The sequence goes on from JANPOW010000377.1 coordinate 18,262, forward strand.
CTTCATCACCCAGAACCACATGGTCAGCATCGTGCACATCAAACCCGGTGCGCTGCGCATGCTGTTGGCCCGCACCGCCCTGCGTGCGCTGGGGCTGGTGCTGCGCGTCACCGCCACCAACGGCTACCTGACCAGCATGCGCACCATCCACTTTGCCCACTGGGCGGTGCTGGACAACGGCGGCCGGCTGATGTTTCACAGCAATTACGACGGCAGCTGGGAGAGCTATCTGGACGACTTCATTGAAAAATCCCATGTCGGCCTGACCCTGGCCTGGACCCACGGCGTGGGCTTTCCGCCCACCCGCTGGCTCAGCCAGGGCGGCGCCACCGAGGGGCGCAAATTCAAGGCCTGGGCGCGCCACTCCATGAGCCACAGCGGCTTCTGGTTCTCGGCCTACAAGCAGTACACCGTCAACCAGATCGAACGCCAGGCCCGCCTGGCCACCGGCCTGCGCCAGGCCAGCATGACCGAGCAAGAGGCCACCCGATGGGCGATCGACCTGTGAACCGCGGCGCCAGCATGGGCGCGCCAGGCGCCACCGCCACACGACCCACCCGCTGGAAGCTGCAGCCCAACGTGGCCGCGCTCACCCAGGGCCTGGTGGCCAGCCACTTTGCCCACCTGCCGGCCGCCGAGGCGCTGTTTCTGCGCCTGCCGGCAGGCGCCAACGGGGCCTGGCTGGCCGCGCTGCAAAGCCTGTTGCCCATCTCCAGTGCCAACGGCAGCAAAGCCGATGCACAGGCCGCCACCATCGCCTTCACGGCAACAGGGCTGGCGGCAATGGGTTTGCCGGCCGCTGTGCTGGCCAGTTTCTCGCAGCCGTTTTGTGAGGGCATGCACCAGGCCGACCGGCAGCGCCGCCTGGGGGACGTGCCAACGGACGACCTGTCGCTGGGCACCGTCATCCCGGGTGGCGCACGCTGGAGTGCCAATGTGCCCGACGCGCAATTGCCCGCCAGCCAGCAGCCCCCCGCCACGCCCATCACCGTGCATGTCTTGCTGCTGGTGTACGCCGGCAACGAGGCCACGCTTGCCGCCGCCCTGGCGCCGGTGCAGGCCTTGCTGCGGGCCTGGCACATCGACATCGGCCACCGCCGCAGCCTGTCGCTGCGGGCCGACGGCCAGGGCATGCCGCGTGAGCATTTCGGCTTTGTGGATGGTGTATCGCAGCCCGTGCCTACCGGCGATGCCACCGTGCCCGCCAGCGGCCCGCAGGCCGACGCCCAGCGCCACTGGCATGGTGTGCCGGCCGGTGAAATCCTGCTGGGCCACAACAACCTGCACGGCGAGCTGGCACCTGGCCCCATCGTGGCCAGCGGCAGCCCGGGCAGCGAGCACCTGGCCAGCAGCGGTGCGCCCGACGGGTTTTGCAACCTGGGCCTGCACGGCAGCTACCTGGTGGTGCGTGAGCTGCGCCAGGATGTTGCCGCGTTCTGGCGCTCACTGGACGCCGCAGCGCCCGCGCTGGGCCAGCCCGAGCGTGACGCCCGCTGGCTGGCCGAGCGCATCGTCGGCCGCACCTTGGACGGTGACCTGCTGGTGCCCGGCGGCACGCTGCCACGCCAAGGCGACGAGCCCGCCAACAACCAGGGTTTTGCCCACACCGACCCGCACGGCCTGGGCTGCCCGCTGGGCGCCCACACGCGGCGCGCCAACCCGCGTGATGCACTGCCGTCACGCGACGGTGCGTCGCCCGACCTGTCGCTGACCGGTGACCTGCTCAAGTCCGCAAACGCCCACCGCATGCTGCGCCGGGGCCGCAAATACGGGCCAGACATTGCGGACCCGCGGCAAGACGACGGCCAGGACCGAGGGTTGCTGTTCATGGCGCTCAACAGCGATCTGGTGCGCCACTTTGAGTTCGTCCAGCAAACCTGGTTGCTCAACCCCAGCTTTGCCACCCTGTTCAACGAGACCGATCCGCTGCTGGGGCCGGCTGGCCGCATGACCATCCCGGCCTGCCCGCTGCGGTTGCGGCCTGCGGTGCAGGCTTATGTGCAGCTGCTGGGTGGTGAGTACTTCTTCCTGCCCAGCCTGCCGGCGTTGGACTACCTGGCGCAGTTGGCGCCGTCGACCCCAGGCGCTTGAGGCCTGCAGGCTTTCAGCGGCGCCGCCGCCCTGCAGGTTTGCCGGCTGCACCGCCGCCGGCCTGCTGCTCAAAGCCCTGCGCCATCTCCATCAGCATCGCCAGGCCGTCAAAGTTGTCGGCGTCGCCAGCGCCGTCATCCAGCGTCAGCGTCTTCAGCGCGGCGCGCAGCCGGGCTGGGTCAGCAAACACCTGCAGGTCCGATTGCAGTTCGCGCAGCGTGCGGCGGGTCTGCCGGATCGCTTGGGTCAGTGATGCGTCCACCATGGCCGGCAACACCGGCACTTGCCGGTTGGGCAGGTCCAGCATCTGGCGTAGCGGGTCCAGCAGGCTGTTCAGCTCAGCGTCCAACTCGGCTGCCTGCTCACGCAGCACCCGGTTGTAGTGCGCCAGCCGGGCGTCGGTGATGTGCGCCAAATCCACGGTGTTGATCTGCTCGGTCTCGATCTGCAGTGCCAGCAGCGCCAGCAGATCGCCGGCGTCGTAGGCCTGGTTGACACGCTGCATCAGCGCGGTGCGCCGGGTCTGCTCTGCCGGGTCGGCGGCACGGTCGGGGTGTAGCGCGCTGGCCAGGCGGCGGTAAACCTCGCGCACCGACTGGCTGGCTTCTTTGGCCGCCTGGTCTTTGCGCGCCTGCGCCTGCGCGGCCTTGCCACCGGCAGCGCCCGCTTGGCGTTTTGCCTGGGCCGATTCGGCATGGGCCTGGGCGGCTTCGGCACGGGCTTGGGCATCGGCCTGCAGCTTTTGCTGGGCATGGGCAAACAGTGCTGCAGCGCTGTCAGCGCTGTGGCCCTGCACCGCGTCTTCACCCAGCATGCTGCCCAACAATTGTTCGGTCAGCGCCAACTCGGCGTCGCGCAAGTCGCTGATGGACACATCACCGTGGCGGTCGTGAATCGCCTCCATCTCGGCATCGGGTCCGTCTTGCAGCACCGCAGCCACCAGCGTCTCGATCAGGTAGACCGCTTTGCGCCGCAGCCCCTTGGCCAGGCGCAAGCCCTTGGCCGTCTGCGCCAGATGGGCATCCAGCAACACCACCATCTGGCGCTGGGTGGCCCGCAAATCGCCGCGTACCGGTGCCAACTCCTGCACCACCCGCTGCTGGTAGCGCTCCAGGTAGGTGGTCCAGGCCTCCAACGCGGCACGCTGCTGGCCAATCTTGCCGATCAGGCGGTTGAAGGTCTGCTGCGCCTTGTTCAGCGCGGCGCTGCCGGCGGCAACCAAGACCAAGCCCGCAGCCGCATCGGTGGCAGCGCTTGCGGGCGGCGGTTCATCGTCAAACAGGGAGGGTTGGGGGCGGGCAGGCATGGTG
>JANPOW010000378.1:0-3023 GCA_031428185.1 Betaproteobacteria bacterium
CGAGAAACGGCCCCAGCGAGGACAGTTTTTGCCGGATTTGCAGGCCCATAGTTCAACTATGGGACAAAAAGCCGGTAAAAAATGGACCGCTGAGGCCGTTTCGCAGCCGACGTTCCCCAAGCCCGACAGGCTCCTAGAAGCACCAGGCCACGGCCTGGCACAGCCCCTGGCGCCAGCGGCCCGGCAGCAGGGCCGACTGGAACACCGGGTGTGCACCCGGCAACACGGCCTGGACAAGCGGCGCGGCCAGCGCCAGGCCCCGGTCGCTGTTGCTGAACATCACCAGCCCGTCGCCAGATGTGGCTGACAGCATCACAAACGCCCGGTAGCCCGGGTTGCTGCCCCAGTGCCACAGCATTGCCGCATCACCACTGCCTTCGATGCCCCAGCCCAGGCCCCAGCGCAGGTGCAGCGGCAGGTCCACGGCCACCGGCGTGCGCAAGGTCAGGGCCAGCAGTGCGGGGTCGGCCAGCAGGGCGGCCATGAAGCGGGCGTAGTCCGCTGCCGAGGTCAACAAGGTGGCAGCAGCAATCGGCGCGTCCAGCGCGAGTTGCGTCTGGCCAGCGGCCTGTGCATCGGCCGGCGCGCTGGTCGCTGGCAAAGTGCCTGCCGGCACCGGGCGCTGCCAGACATAGCTGCTGTGCCGCATGCCCAGCGGGCCAAACACTTGTGCCTGCATCAAAGCCTCCAGCCCCAGGTCGGTGATGGCCTCCACAGCGCGCTGCAGCAGCACAAAACCCTCACCCGAGTATTGCCAGCCGGTGCCGGGGGCGAAGTCAAAGCGCAGCGCCTGGCTTGACCAGTTGGGCAGGCCGCTGCTGTGGCTCAGCACCTGGCGCGCGGTGACAGCAGCCAGCTCGGGCGCAGTCACCCGATCTGTGCGTGGCGCTTGCCGGCTGGCAAACGGGTTTTGCAGATGCACATAGCCCTGCTGCAGGTAGTGCAGCAGCGGCGCGTCCAGGTCAATGCGGCCCTGGGCTGCCAGTTGCAGCACGGCAAACGCAAACACCGGCTTGCCCAGCGATGCGGCCTGGAACACGGTTTGCCCATCGGGCACCGGGCTGCCCGGACAGCCGGTGGCACCGTGCATGCTGTCGACCACGCCATGCCTCAGGGTGGCCACGGCCACGGCGCAGACGTGGTGGGCGCTGGCCAGGGCTTGCAGGCCCAGCGCAGCGGGCGGGGCGTCGGCCGGGGCGTCGGCCGAGTTGGCGGCTGCCGTGTTGGCGGCTGCCGTATCGGCCGCAGCGCGGCCCGCCACAGGCGAGAGTGCGATCACCAGCGCGGCCAGCAGCGGCGCCAGGCCGCCGTGTCCGGGCTGGCCGGCGCTCAAGCCGTGTCCCTTGCCCGCTGCGCCAGAATTTGGAAAGCCGGCAGGGTCTTGCCCTCCAGCACCTCCAAAAACGCGCCACCGCCGGTGCTGATGTAGCCCACATCTTTTTCGATGCCGTATTTGGCGATTGCGGCCAGCGTGTCACCCCCGCCGGCAATGCTGAACGCGCTGCTGGCGGCAATGGCGCGGGCGATGGCCTCAGTGCCGTGGCTGAAGGCCTCAAACTCGAACACACCCACCGGGCCGTTCCAGACGATGGTGCCGGCGGCCATCAGCTGGGCCGTCAGGATGGCGGCGGTTTTGGGGCCGATGTCGAGGATCAGGTCGTCGTCGGCCACGTCGCTGGCGGCCTTGACGGTGGCTTGCGCATCGGCCGCAAAGCGCTTGGCGCAGACCACGTCCACGGGGATGGGCACCGCCGCGCCACGGGCGTTCATCGCTGCGATCACGGCCCGTGCCGCGCCCAACAGGTCAGGCTCGGCCAGGCTTTTGCCGATCTTCAAGCCCGCCGCCAGCATGAAGGTGTTGGCAATGCCACCACCCACGATCAGCCCGTCCACCTTGGCCGACAAGGCTTCGAGGATGGACAGCTTGGTGCTGACCTTGCTGCCCGCCACGATGGCCAGCAGGGGGCGCTTCGGGTGCGCCAGGGCCTTGCTGATGGCGTCGATCTCGGCGGAGAGCAGCGGCCCGGCGCAGGCGATGGGTGCGTACTGCGCAATACCGTAGGTGGTGCCCTCGGCGCGGTGGGCGGTGCCAAAGGCATCGTTGACAAAGATGTCGCACAACGCGGCCAGCTTGCGTGCCAGGGCCTCGTCGTTTTTCTTCTCGCCAATGTTTAGGCGGCAGTTTTGCAGCATGACCACCTGGCCAGGGGCCACGCTGACACCATCGACCCAGTTGCTGAGCAGCGGCACACCATTTTCGTAAGGATGGCCCAACAGTTCACCCAGGCGCTTGGCCACCGGCGCCAGTGAATCGGCGGGCTTGAAGACGCCTTCAGTGGGCCGGCCCAGGTGGCTGGTGACCATCACCGCCGCACCGGCGTCCAGCGCCATGCGGATGCAGGGCACCGAGGCGCGGATGCGGGTGTCCTCGGTGATGTGGCCGCCACCGTCCGGACTATGGTCTTGCGGCACGTTCAGGTCAGCGCGGATGAACACCCGCTTGCCGGCCACTTGGCCTTGGGCCACCAGGGTGTCGAGTCGGAGGATTTGCATGGGGGCGTCTCGGGGGTTGGAGTGCAGTCGGGGCGGTGGGCAGCAGTGGCAGAACGCGGCGCGCAGTGTGGCAGATCACCAGCCCAGCCCAGCCGCAGCCCAGCCGCAGCCGCAGCCGCAGCATGGTGGGCGTGCCCAGCAGCATGCCCGGCAGCGCGACATCACATGCCAGCGGCCGGCAGTGGCCGGCATCAAGCCTCAGTCCTGGGGTGCCTGCTCGGGCGCCGAACACTCAGGGCGCCGTCTCGCGCAGCACGTACCCCACCCCGCGCACGGTGTGGATTAGTTTTTCTTCAAACGGATCGTCGATCTTGGCGCGCAGGCGTCGGATGGCCACTTCGACGACGTTGGTGTCAGAGTCGAAGTGGATGTCCCATACCAGGGACGCGATCTGGGTCCTGGACAGCACTTCGCCGGTCTTCTGCATCAGGAGCGTGAGCAATGCGAATTCCTTGGCGGACAGGTCGATG
>JANPOW010000379.1:0-1777 GCA_031428185.1 Betaproteobacteria bacterium
CTAACGACGTTCAGGCACGGCCAGCAGCCGCATATTTGGGCGGCGGCCGGGCGGCCCGGCAGGCGTGTGCGGCGCTTAGCGCGCCTGCAACGCCAGCCGCGCCGCCGTCGGCCCACGGCCACGCGGCGCGGGGGCCACGGCCTGGGCCAGCAGCAGTGCCAGCCGTGTCAGCGCGGCCCACGGGTCATGCGGCCAGAGCGGGTGCTTCAGGCCTTTGACGATGCCGTCACACAGGCTGGCGGCCTCCACCAAGTGGTCCAACGTGTCACTGCGCAGCAGTGGCAGCACACGCTCATACAGCCGCTGTTTGGCGCCCCAGACCCGGCCCTCATTCAGCGCCACCGGCATGGGCCGGCCCTGCGCCAGCGCGGCCTTGACCCGCTTGAGCGCCAGGATGGCATCGGCCAGATGCCAGTGCACCAGCACCGCTGCTTCACCCTCGGCGCGCAGGCCGTCCAGCATGCGCAGCACGCGGGCGGTCTGGCCGGACAGCACGGCATCCACCAGTTGCGACACGTCAAAACGCGCCACGTTGAGCACGGCCGATTCCACCTGCTCGAAGCGCAGCTCACCGGCCGGGTGCAGCAGCGCCAGCTTTTGCAGCTCTTGGTGGGCGGCCAGCAGGTTGCCCTCCACCCGGTCGGCAAAAAATGCCAGGGTCTGCTGGCCGGCTTCACCAGCCTCCACACGCTGGTCTTGGGCGGCCAAACGGCGCGCGATCCAGGCGGGCAGTGCAGCACGCTCCACCGGCAGCACCTGCAGCGTGACGCCGGCCGCATCCAGCGCGCCAAACCAGGCCGCTTGCTGCTGCTGGCGGTCCAGCTTGGGCAGGTGCACGATGGTCAGCACATCGTCGCTGAGCTGTTTGCAGTAGCGCTGCAAAGCCTCTGAGCCGTCCTTGCCGGGCTTGCCGCCAGGGATGCGCAGCTCGATCAACTGGCGCTCGGCAAACAAGCTCATGGCTTGTGACGCACCCAGCAGGCCGGACCAGTCAAAGTGCGCGCCGCTGGCTGCAAACACCTGGCGCTCGGTGTGGCCGGCGGCACGCGCGGCGGCGCGGATGGCGTCGCCCGCCTCTTGCGCCAGCAGTGGCTCATCACCGTGGATGGTGTAGATCTTGTGCAGGCCCGAAGCCCGGTTGGCCAGGTGCGTGGCCAGTTGATCAGCACGCAGTTGCATGGCTCAGGTCTTGGGGGCTGCGGCGCTTGCGGGGGCGGGTGAGGACGCCGGACCGGCCACACCCGGTGGCGCCAGCCGCAACTGTGCCAACTGGCCCAGCACCTGCTGCGCCACATCGGCCTGCATGGCGCTGTAGATCTCGGCCTCTTCTTGCGCCTTGGCCAGCGCCACGGTCTCTGAATAACTCATGTCACGCGACAGCAGCAGCTCGGTAACGGGCGACAGCGCACGCCCACCCGGGCTGAGCAGGCGGAACTCAAAGCGCAGCCGCAGTTGCAGCTCACGCACCTGACCGGCGGCGGTGGACGCCACCACGCTGCGCTCACGCCGGTCGGTCAGCACTTGCAGCACCACCTCGGCCTGGGCCGGGCTGTCCACCACCTGCAAGGCTTGTTGCAAGTGCTGGCGCAAGCCCAGCGCCAAGGGTGAGCGCGGCGCAAAGCCCACCAGCGCGATGCGCTGGAAGGGCAGGACCGGGGGCTGGCGCAGCGCAAAGCCGCAGCCCGTCAAGGCCAGCAGCGGTGGCAAGGCGGCCAGGCCAGCGCGGCACAGCCAGCGGCGGCGGCTGGGCCGTTGCAGCGTCAAGGGCAGCGGCACG
>JANPOW010000380.1:0-2175 GCA_031428185.1 Betaproteobacteria bacterium
CGGTGACGTGTCGGCCTTTGTGCCCACCAACGTGATCTCGATCACCGACGGCCAGATCTTCCTGGAAACCTCGCTGTTCAACAGCGGCATCCGCCCCGCCATCAACGCCGGCATCTCGGTGTCGCGGGTGGGCGGTGCGGCGCAGACCAAGCTGATCAAAAACTTGTCTGGCGGTATCCGTACCGACCTGGCGCAATACCGCGAGCTGGCCGCGTTTGCGCAGTTTGCGTCTGACCTGGACGAGGCCACGCGCAAGCAGCTGGACCGGGGTGCGCGTGTCACTGAGTTGCTCAAGCAAGCTCAGTACTCGCCGCAGCCGATCAGCCTGATGGGCGCCACGCTGTTTGCGGTCAACAAGGGCTTCATGGACGATGTTGAAGTCAAGAAGATCCTGGCGTTTGAACACGGCTTGCACCAATACCTGAAGAGCAGCCACGCAGCGCTGCTGGCCAAACTGGAAAACGACAAGGCGATGGACAAGGCTGCAGAAGAAGAAATGACCGCTGCGGTCACCGCATTCAAGAAGTCCTTCGCCTAAAACATGGCCCACCCCCGAAGCGCCTTTGGCGCCTCCCCCTCAAGGGGGCGACGCCAGCGGACCGGCAAAGCCGGTTCCACGGCGTCTGCTTGATAGGAGTGCCACATGGCAGTCGGTAAAGAGATACGCGGCAAGATCAAGAGCTTCGAGAACACGAAGAAGATCACCAAGGCCATGGAAATGGTCTCGGCTGCCAAGATGCGCCGGGCGCAGGAGCGCATGCGCGCCGTGCGGCCGTACGCGGACAAGATCCGCAACATCACGGCCAACCTGTCGCAGGCCAACCCGGAATACCAGAGCGCCTACATGCGCAAAGGCGGCACGTCCAAGGTGACCGGCTTCATCGTGGTCACGGCAGATAAAGGCCTGTGTGGCGGTTTGAACACCAACATCCTGCGCGCGGTCACCGCCAAGCTCAAGGATGTGCAGGCCGCAGGTGGCACGGCGCAGGCCGTGGCCATCGGCAACAAGGGCTTCGGCTTCTTGAACCGCATCGGCGCCAAGGTGGTCAGCCACGCCACGCAACTGGGTGATGCACCCGCGCTGGAGAAACTGATCGGCCCGGTCAAGGTCATGCTGGACGACTTTGTGGCCGGCAAGGTGGACGTGGTCTACCTCTGCTACACCCGCTTCATCAACACGATGACGCAGGAGCCGGTGATTGAGCAGTTGTTGCCGCTCACCGCCAGCCGCCTGGCGCAGACGGCCGACGAAAAGGCGCAGTACGGCTGGGACTACATCTACGAGCCCGACGCGGCCACCGTGATCGAAGAGCTGCTGACACGCTACATCGAGGCCCTGGTGCTCACGGCCGTGGCCGAGAACATGGCGTCCGAGCAATCGGCCCGCATGGTGGCCATGAAGGCCGCGACTGAAAACGCCGGCACCCTGATTGCTGACCTGAAGCTGGTCTACAACAAGACCCGCCAGGCCGCCATCACCACCGAGTTGAGCGAAATCGTCAGCGGCGCAGCCGCCATCAGCGGATAGACGACGCCCCCACGCTCACTGTCGTTCGCTGCCCCCCCGAGGGGGCGCTCTTGCAGCAGACCGGCAAAGCCGGAGCTGCGCAAGGGCTTGGTTAACAGCCATGGCGAGTGGCGATCTTGACTGTCAACGAACACTGTTTGAAGGATCTAGAAAATGGCCAATACCCAAGCACAAGGCAAGATCGTCCAGTGCATCGGCGCCGTGGTGGACGTGGAATTCCCGCGCGACAGCATGCCCCGCGTGTATGACGCACTCAAGCTGGCCGGCTCGGCGCTGACACTTGAAGTGCAGCAGCAGCTGGGTGACGGCGTGGTGCGCACCATCGCGCTGGGCTCATCCGACGGGCTGCGCCGTGGCCTGATGGTCAGCAATACCGGTGCAGCCATCACCGTGCCAGTGGGCAAAGCCACACTGGGCCGCATCATGGACGTGCTGGGCGCGCCGATTGACGAGCGTGGCCCGGTGGACCAGACCCTGACCGCCGCCATCCACCGCAAGGCCCCCAGCTACGACGAGCTGAGCCCGTCACAAGAGCTGCTGGAAACCGGCATCAAGGTGATCGACCTGATTTGCCCGTTTGCCAAGGGCGGCAAGGTCGGCCTGTTCGGCGGCGCCGGCGTCGGCAAGACCGTGAACATGATGGAGCT
>JANPOW010000381.1:0-14815 GCA_031428185.1 Betaproteobacteria bacterium
CTCGATAGCCGCGTTTTCAGATTGCCCGACCGCATCGACCGCGCTGGCCGCCAGGATGGCCATCGAGCGCGCCTGCTCACAGGCGATGACCATCTCCACCATGCGGTGCTGCAAGACCTGGAACGAGGCAATCGGCACACCAAACTGCTTGCGGGTTTTGAGGTATTCCAGCGTCGCGTCGTTGGCGCTTTTCATCGCACCCACCGCGTCGGCACACAGCAGCGCGGTGGCAAAGTCAACCGCCTCGTCGATCAGCGGCATCGCGCCGTGCAGCGGGCCGAGCAAAGCGCCCTCACCCACCCGCACAGCCACCAGCCGCACATCGGCGGCGCGCTGGCCGTCCACCGTGCGGCTGGGGTTGAGCGTCACGCCCGCCGCTTTTGCATCGACCAGGAACAGGCTGACCATCGCCGCATCAGCGCCGCTGCGCGCCGAGACGATCAACCGGTGGGCCGAGGCCGCGCCAATCACCACGCATTTTTCGCCGTTCAACACCCAGCCGCTGCCCTCGGCCTGCGCGCTGCTGTTGCTGGGCCTCAGGTCGTAGCGGCCGGCCGGCTCAAGCCCGGCAAAAGCGAGTTGCACCGAGCCGTCGATCAACCCCGGCAACAGCGCAGCGCGTTGGACTGCCGAGCCGGCGCGTGACACCAGCCGGCCGCCCAGGCCGATGGTGTCGAGCAGCGGCTCAACCACCAGGGCGTCGCCGCAAGCCTCCATCGCCGCCATCAAGTCGAGCGCGCCGCCGCCAAAGCCGCCATCGGCCTCGGGCAGCGCTATCGCCGTCAGGCCCATCTCGGCCAGGGTGGACCAGACCGCCGCGCTCTGGCCGGTGGCCGATTGCAGGATCAACTTGCGCTTGTCAAAGGTGTATTCGTTGGCCAGAAATTTCTGGATCGAATCGGCCAGTTGCTGCTGTTCGTCGCTGAGTTCGAAGTTCACTTTGATGTCCCCGCTTTGATCAGAGGCCCAAGGTCATCTTGGCGATGATGTTGCGCTGGATTTCGTTGGAGCCGGCGTAAATGCTGGTCTTGCGCATGTTCATGTAGCGCGGTGCCAGGCGGGCGGTGAAGGGGTCGATCACGCCGTCGTCCACCGCCGCACGCGGCTGGGCACGCGGGCCCACCGCCTGCATCATCAGCTCGGTGATCATCTGCTGCACCTCGGTGCCGCGGATCTTGAGCATCGACACATCGGCGCCGGGCGGCTGGCCGGTGCGGCGCATCTTGTCAAGAAAGCGCATCGAGGTCAGCTCCAGTGCCTGCAACTCCACCTCCACCCGCGTCAGCCGGTCGCGGAAGCGCACATCGTCCATCAAGGGTTGGCCGCCCAGTTGCTCAGTGGCGGCCAACTGGCGCAGTGCGGCCACCTCACGGCGCGACGCACCCACATTGCCCGAGCCCATGCGCTCATGGCCCAGCAGGTACTTGGCCACGGTCCAGCCCTTGTTCTCCTCGTGCACCAGGTTTTCCACCGGCACTTGCACGTCGTCAAAAAAGATCTCGTTCACCTCATGGCCGCCGTCCATCAGGATCAGCGGGCGCACCGTGATGCCGGGGGTTTTCATGTCGATCAGCAAAAAGCTGATGCCTTCCTGGCGCTTCTCGGCATGCGGGTCGGTGCGCACCAGGCAGAAGATCCAGTCACCGTAGTGGCCCAGCGTGGTCCAGATTTTTTGGCCAGTGACGTGGTACGAATCACCCTTGCGTTCAGCCCGCATCTTGAGCGCCGCCAGGTCCGAGCCGGCGCCCGGCTCGGAGTAGCCCTGCACCCAAAAATCATCCCCCTCGCGGATGCGCGGCAGAAAGCGGCTTTTTTGCTGCGGCGTGCCAAAGCGGTGCAACACCGATGCACACATGGCCGGGCCGAATGGCGGCAGGCCGGGTGCGCCGGCCAGGCCGAATTCTTCGTCGTAGATGTAGCGCTGGGTGATGTCCCAGCCCGTGCCGCCCCACTCCACCGGCCAGTGCGGCACGCTCCAGCCCTTGGCCGCCAGAATCTTGTGCCAGCGGACGATGTCGTCTTTGCTCAGGTGCTGGTAGCCCACCACCTTGGCGCGGATGTCGTCGGGCAGGTTGGCCGCCAACCAGCCGCGCACGGCATTGCGGAAGGCCAGTTCGTCGCTGCTGTAGCTCAAGTCCATGCTGCTCTCCTGCCCGTCTTCAAATCAAAGCCGCTCGATGATGATGGCCGGCGCCATGCCACCTGCGGCGCACATCGTCACCAGCCCACGCTTCAGGTCACGCCGCTCCAGCTCGTCCAGCAGGGTGCCGATCAGCATGGACCCGGTGGCGCCAATCGGGTGGCCCAACGCCATCGCGCCGCCGTTCACATTCACCTTGTCGCGGTCCAATTTGAGATCGCGGATGAATTTCTCGGCCACCACGGCAAAGGCCTCGTTGATCTCCCACAGGTCGATGTCATCCACCGTCAGGCCGGCCTTGGCCAGCACTTTGCGTGCCGCGGGCACCGGCGCGTTGAGCATCAGCGTGGGTGAATCACCCACATTGGCAAACGCCACCACCCGGGCACGGGCTTTCAGGCCGTGTTTCTTGGCGTAGTTGGGTGAGGCCAGCAGCAGCGCGGCGGCCCCGTCCACCACCCCCGACGAATTGCCGGCGTGGTGCACAAAATTGATGTCGAGATCCGGGTACTTGGCCAGGATCAGGCCCCGGAAAGTGGTGCCTTTGTCGTCCAGCGCCAGGTCGGCCATCGTGCTGAACGCGGGTTTCAGGCCGGCCAGGCCTTCGGCCGTGGTCTGCGGCCGCGGGAACTCTTCATGGTCCAGCGCCAGGCTGCCATCGGCGCGGACCACCGGCACCAGGCTTTTGTTGAAGCGGCCTTCGGCGATTGCCCTGGCCGCGCGCTGCTGGCTGACCAGGGCCAGCGCGTCCAGGTCACGGCGGCCGATGCCCTCCAGCGTGGCAATGGCGTCAGCACAAATGCCCTGGTGCGATTGTGGGTGGCTGGCGCGCAGGCGCAGGTTGCCGCTGTCCATCAAGCCGGGGCCGTCACCGCGCAGCGTGGCGGTCATGGACATCATCTCGGTGCCACCGGCCACCATCAAATCTTCCATGCCCGACATGATGCTGGCCGCCGCCAGGTTGACGGTGGTGATGCCCGAGCCGCAAAAGCGGTCCAGCGTGACGCCGCTGCTGCGGATGTCGTAACCGGCGTCCAGTGCGGCCATGCGGCCCAGGTCACCGCCTTGGGTGCCACGCTGGGTGCTGGTGCCCCAGATGATGTCGTCCACATCGGCGGTATTGATGCCGGTGCGCGCAGCCAGGGCCTTGAGCACGGTGGCGCCCAGGTGTTGCGGGTGCATGTCGGCCAGGGCGCCTTTGCCCACTTTGCCAATGCCGCGCGGGGTGCGGCAAGCGTCGATGATCAGGGCGTCGGTCATGGCCGGTCTCCAGCAAGTCGGGGTGATTGGGGGGGATGGATCAGGGCAAACAGCTGCCGATGATTGTGGGTGGCCGCTGCGGGGCCACACAGTCCGGCCGGTGACAGTTTGAGCGCCAGCACGGCCCTAGGCTGCCGTGCAAACCCGAGGAGACAGCGGATGACTGACAGCACGGGCGCAGTAGTGCAGGCCGGGCCGGTGGTGGGCTACCACATCCTGGCGGTGGAGGCCTGGATCAACCAGCATGTGCCGGGCCTGCAACCGCCACTGGCCTGGACCCGGCTGGAGGGTGGCCACAGCAACCTGACCTACCGGGTGCAAGACCGGCATGGCCGCCAAGCCGTGATCCGCCGCCCGCCCATGGGTGAGCTGCTGCCCAAGGCGCACGACATGGCGCGTGAATGGGCGCTCATCAGCGCGCTGGCTGGCACCCCGGTGCCGGTGCCGGCCGCGCTGGGTTTTTGTGCCGATGTCAGCGTCACCGGCGCGGCGTTTTACCTGATGGGCCATGTGGACGGCCACCCGCTGTACAACACCGACGACGCCGCGCGCTGGGCGCCCCCGGCGCTGCGTTGCACGCTGGCCCATTCGTTCATCGATGTGCTGGCCGACCTGCACGCCATTGACCCGGCGGCCGTGGGCCTGGCCGATCTGGGCAAGCCCGATGACTACATCGGCCGGCAGTTGAAAACTTGGTACCGGTCCTGGAACGCGTCCATCGCCGGTGCCCAGCTGGACGACCCACGCGCCCACAGCCTGCAGCAGTATTTTTTGCAGCACACGCCGGCCCAGGGGCCGGCGCGCATCGTGCATGGCGACTACGGCCTGCACAACACGCTGGTGGGGGCGGATGGCCACATCGCGGCGGTGGTGGACTGGGAAATCTCCACCCTGGGTGACCCGCTGGCCGACCTGGCCTACGCGCTCAACCAGTGGGCCGAGCCGGATGACCCGCCGCCGGTGCGCGGCAAACCACCCACCAGCCTGCCCGGCTTCCCGTCACGCCAGGCGCTGGCCGACCGTTACGCCACGCGCACCGGGCGCGATTTGGCAAAACTGGATTTCTACATCGGCTTCAACCGCTGGAAATCCGCGGCCATCGTGCATGGCGTGTATGCGCGCTATCTGGAGGGCAAAAAGAGCACGCTGGGGGTGGATCTGGCGGCGCTCAAACGCTCCATCCTGCATTCACTTGACCTGGCTGCGGCGGCGGTGGCGCGGCTGGAGCAGCGCGCATGAGCGCCGCGCCGCGCTGCGGAAGTGCGGTGCCCCGTGCGCCAAGCCAGCGCTTGCTGCGCTCAGCGGCTTTTCAGCTGTTGCAGCAGCGGGCCATCACTGCGGTAAGACCAGCAGGTGTCCACCAGCGCGTCGATCTGGAACACCCGCACCGGCGCCGCGTCTCCCGGCCGGCGCGGCGCGTAGTTGTTGGACGCAAAGGCCTGCACCGCAGCGGCGGCCAGGGTGTCCAGCAGGGCCAGGATGTGGGTGCAGCCGTCCACCCCGCCCAGCCGCTCACGCACGGCTTTTTTAAAGCCGCGCCCAACACTCAAACCAACCAGACGCTGGAAGTTGCCGTTCACCTCAGCGCAGCCGGCATACGGCGTGTTGGGCATGGCCGAGACCAGCGCGGTGATGCAGCGGTCGCGGTCCAGTGTGAGCCGAAGCTGCATGTTGTGCAGCGCCAAGCCCGCTGTGCTGGGGCCACGGAAATCGCTGGTATAGGCAAACGGCCGGGTGTCGATGAAGCGGCCGTCCACATCGATCAGCCCGTCACCCCGGCGGAAGCTGCGGCACACGATGCTGCGGGTGTGCACCGCCTCACGCGGGGCTGGCAGCGGCAAGACCCAGCCGCCGTCCAGGTCAGCGTGCAGGGGTTCACCAGGGCTATTCATGCGGCATCTCCAAGAGCTTGCAGCATGGTCGCACGCTGCTGCAAATTGGCTGTCACGCCGGTGATTGGCAGTGGTGGGGCAGCACAGTGAGTGATGCCATGACCGGCGGCGCCAGAAACGACGACCCGATGAACGATGAGGCCCTGCCCTTCAACGGCCTCAAAGTGCTCGACTGCGCCAGCTTCATCGCCGGCCCGGTGGCCGCCACCTTGCTGGGTGATCTGGGCGCCGATGTCATCAAGATCGAGCCACCCGGGGGTGACCCGAACCGGGGCCTGTACCAGTT
The DNA here is from genome assembly GCA_031428185.1 of Betaproteobacteria bacterium. Lineage (GTDB taxonomy): Bacteria > Pseudomonadota > Gammaproteobacteria > Burkholderiales > Burkholderiaceae_C > Pseudaquabacterium. The sequence goes on from JANPOW010000381.1 coordinate 5,579, forward strand.
GTTGGGTTGCAGTGAGGCGCCCGACAACTTTGTCTGGGACTTGAACGCCCGCAACAAACGCAGCCTGGTGCTGGACTTGAAAATGCCGCAAGGCCAGGCCGTGCTGCACCGGCTGGCGGCGCAGGCCGATGTGTTTGTCTGCAACCTGCCACTGCCGGCGCGCGCCCGGCTGGGCATTGACGCGCCGCTGTTGCTGGCGCTCAACCCGCGTTTGATTTATGGCTCGATGACCGCCTATGGCGAGACCGGTGCCGAGGCTGCCAAGACCGGCTTCGATGTGACCGCCTACTGGGCCCGGTCCGGCCTGATGGACCTGGTGCGCGCCGACCACACGGCGCCGCCTACCCGGCCGGTGTCCGGCCTGGGTGACCATCCCAGCGCCGTCACCCTGTTTGCTGCCATCTGCACCGCGTTGTACCGGCGTGAGCGCACCGGGCGTGGTGGCCTGGTCAGCACATCGCTGCTGGCAAATGGACTATGGGCCAACGCGGTGCAGGTGCAAGGCCAGTTGAGTGGCGCGGTGTTTGCGCCGCGCCTGGGCCGCAACCTGGCACCCAACCCACTGAGCAACATCTACCTGTGCGCTGACGGCCGCTGGCTCAGTCTGGTGGTGCTCAATGAGCAGCGCCAGTGGCCGGCGCTGCTGCGGGCGCTGGGTTTGGCGGCGCTCATGGACGACCCGCGCTTTGCCAGCACGGGCTCCCGCGCCAGCCACCACGCCGCGCTGATCGCCTTGTTTGACGGGCAATTTGCCCAGCACGGCCTGGCCCACTGGCGCCCGCTGCTGGACGCTGCCGGCATCACCTTCGGGCTGGTGGGCACCCTGGCCGATGTGCCTGGCGACCAGCAGATGCGGGATGCCGGCGCGCTGCTGCCCTTTGCCCACCGTGATGGCTGGACCGTGGCCGCCCCCATCCGCCTGCAAGGCACAGCCCAACGCCCGCCTGGCGCCCCACCCAGCCTGGGCCAGCACAGCGCCGAGGTGCTGCGTGATGCCGGCTTTGATGCCGCCGAGATCGCCCACCTGATCAGCGGCCAGGTGGTGGGCACAACTGTGCCACCTGCCATGCCGTGAACCCCGCCCAGCCGCACCGGAGCGCCCCACCATGCCTTACGCCAACCACCGCCTGATCCACGACGCCGACAGCCATTTGATGGAGCTCGACGACTGCCTGGACGCATTCTTTGCACCCCGGCACCTGGCCGCCTTCCACGCCAGCGTGGGCTACCAGGCGGCGCTGCGGCGCAACCTGCGGCCGGGCCGCTCGCGTGCGGCGCATGCCGATGCCGCCTTCCGCGCCGGGGTGGACGCCCACCTGATGCTGCGCAAAAACCACGAGGCCCACGGCGCCTTCATTGCGGCCGACCGGCCGCCCGCACTGGACTTGCTGGGCTTTGCCAGCCAGTTGGTGTTCACCACGTTTTGCCTCGGCAACTTCGGGCTGGACCAGGGCAGTGACATGCCGCTGTGTTACGCCGCTGCCCAGGCCCACAACCGCATGCTGGCTGATTTTTGCACCGCAGATGCCCGCCTGCTGGCCACCGCTTACATCCCGCTGGAAGACCCGGCGCGTGCGGTGGCACTGACCACCGAGGCTATCCAACTGGGCGCCAAGGCGCTGCTGCTGCCGTCCCGGTGCCCGCAGCAGCACGCCCCCAGCCACATCGCGCTGGATGCGGTGTGGGCGCAGGCGCAGGAGGCGGGCATCCCGGTGCTGTTCCATGTGGGTGGCGAGGACAAGATGAACCCGGTCTACAAAGTCAACGGCTTGGCCGCAGTGCCGGACTTTCATGGTGGGGACGACAACTTCACGTCGGTCAGCTACATGTCCATCCCCGTTGCCGTGATGCAGACCCTGGCCACGCTGATTTTTGACGGCGTGCTGGATCGCTTCCCCCGCCTCAAATTTGGCGCGATCGAGTTGGGTGCTTCCTGGCTGCCCGGCTGGATGCGGGCGATGGATTCGGCCGCCCATGCCTTTACCCGCAACGAGACCCGGCTGCAGCGCCTGTCAACCAGGCCCAGCGAGATCGTGCGCCGGCAGTTGCGCGTCACACCCTATCCGCATGAGGACGCGGGCTGGATCGTGCGCCAAGCCGGGCCAGAGGTGGCGATGTTCTCGTCCGACTACCCGCATGTCGAAGGTGGCCGCCACCCGCTGAAGCGTTTTGACGAGGCCTTGCAAGGCTGCAGCCCGGCAGCAGTGCAGCGCTTTTATGCCGACAACTTCATTGACCTGATGGGCGCCGGCCTGGCGCCTGAATTGCGGCGGCCGGCGCACCTTGCGGCGCCCCACCCTGTTGTGCCGGCTTGACCGTACTGTCAACCTCCAACCTCCAACCCACTGCCCAAACCACACCATGTCATTGCCCACCTTCGAAACCCTGCTCTACACCGTTGACGACGGCATTGCCACCATCACGCTCAACCGGCCCGAGAAGATGAACGCCTTCACCGCGCAGATGCGCGATGACCTGGTGGCCGCGTTTGATGCCACCGATGCGGACGACGCGGTGCGGGTGGTCATCATCACCGGCGCCGGCCGGGCGTTTTGTGCCGGGGCCGATTTGTCCTCGGGGGGCAAGACGTTTGACTACGCCTCACAAGCCAACCTGGCGCGTGAAAAATACAAGGTGGGCGATGTCTACCGTGATGGTGGTGGTGTGGCCACACTGCGCATCTTCAAGAGCTTGAAGCCGGTGATCGGCGCCATCAACGGCGCGGCCGTGGGCATCGGCATGACGATGCAATTGCCGATGGATATCCGCATGGCCAGCACCGACGCACGTTTCGGTTTTGTGTTTGCACGCCGTGGCATCACACCCGAGGCAGCGTCCACCTGGTTCTTGCCCAAGCTGGTGGGCATGCAAGCCGCGCTGGAATGGTGTTTCACCGGCCGTGTCTTCAACGCGCAAGAAGCGCTGGACAAAGGCCTGGTGCGCTCACTGCACGCCCCGGCGGACTTGCTGCCCGCCGCACGCACGCTGGCGCGCGAGATGGCCGACAACACCGCGCCGGTATCGGTGGCGCTGACGCGCCAGATGTTGTGGCGCATGGCCGGCGCTGAGCATCCGATGGACGCGCACCGCCTGGACAGCCGCGCCATCCAGAGCCGTGGCCAATCGGCCGACGCGCGTGAGGGGGTCAGCTCGTTCCTGGAAAAGCGCACACCGGCCTATCCCAACAAGGTGTCCACGGATATGCCGGACTTTTTTGATTGGGGCAGCGCGCCGGAATTCGAATAACGCCAAAACAGAGCAACACCGTGCCATCCACCAAAAACTCAGCCACCAGCACAGCCACCAACCCGGCTGAAATCACCGACGTGCTGATCGTTGGTGCCGGCATCTCCGGCATCGGCGCGGCCCACCACCTGCAACTGCAATGCCCGGGCAAAACCTTTGTGGTGCTGGAATCGCAGGCGGGCTTTGGTGGCACCTGGCGCACCCACACCTACCCCGGCATCCGGTCAGACAGTGACCTGTTCACCTTTGGCTACCGCTTCAAGCCGTGGCTGGGCAACCCAATTGCCAGCGCCGCCGAGATCCTGGCCTACCTGGGTGCGGTGATTGACGAACACGGCCTGGCCCGGCACATCCGCTACCGGCATGCCATCAGCCAGGCCAGTTGGGATAGCGACACCAAGCGCTGGACGGTGACCGCAACACGGCCCAGCGCGGACGGCCAAACCACCGAGACCGTGTGCTTGAGCGCCCGGTTTTTGTGGATGTGCCAGGGCTACTACCGCCATGACCACGGCTACACACCCGACTGGCCAGGCCTGAAGGACTTCAAAGGCCAGGTGGTGCACCCGCAAACCTGGCCGGCCGACCTGGATCTTTCGGCGAAGCAGGTGGTGGTGATCGGCTCGGGTGCCACGGCGGCCACGCTGATCCCGTCGATTGCTGGCCAGTGTGCGCAGGTGACCATGCTGCAACGCTCGCCCACCTTCTTCATCACTGGCCGCAATGCCAACGTGCTGGCCGACACCCTGCGCGAGCTGGACATCCCGACCGCATGGACGCATGAGATCGTGCGCCGCAAAGTATTGTTTGACCAAGCCGCGTTCACCCAACGCTGCGTGGCAGAGCCCGAGGTGGTGCGGCAAGAACTGCTGGCCGGTGTGCGCGCCGCGCTGGGGCCGGGCTATGAGGCCGAGGTTGAGAAACACTTCAACCCACGCTACCGGCCCTGGCAGCAGCGCATTGCGTTTGTGCCCGATGCGGATCTGTTCCACGCCATCCGCGCGGGCCAGGCGACCGTGGTCACCGACCAGATCGAAACCTTCACGCCCACCGGCATCCAGCTGCAATCAGGCCAGCACCTGGCGGCTGATGTGGTGGTCACCGCCACCGGCTTCCACCTGAGCGTGATGGGTGGCATCCAATTCAGCCTGGACGGCCAGCCGCTGGACTTTGCCCGCACCGTGGCCTGGCGCGGCGCCTTGTTCACCGGGGTGCCCAACCTCGCCTGGGTGTTTGGCTACCTGCGCGCCAGTTGGACCTTGCGTGCCGATTTGATGGGCGACTTTGTCTGCCGCCTGCTGCAGCACATGGACGCCCAAGGCGCGCAAGTGGTGACACCCATGCTGCGGCCGCAAGACCAGGCCATGGCACTGTTGCCCTGGGTCACCACTGACAACTTCAACGCTGGTTACCTGGCGCGGGGCATGGGGAAATTGCCGCAGCAGGGCAGCCACGCACCCTGGCTGCATGGGCAGGACTACGCCGCTGAGCGGGTGGATTTGCCGGCGGCTGATCTGGACGATGGCAGCTTGGTGTACCGATAGACCATCGCTCGATCACACAGCGTGCAGTCACAAGATGTCAGTCACTCCACGGATTGATCAGCTGCACGCCCAAGCCCTGCACATCACGCATATTGCGGGTCACAAAGATCAGGCCGTGTTGCGCGGCGGTGGCGGCCAGCAAGCTGTCGATGGCGGGCAGCGGCTGGCCAGCCTGTGCCACCAACCGGCCCCAGCGGTCGGCCACGGCGGTATCAATGCCCAAGATGCGGCCCGAAAAAAACGCCGGCAACTCGGTTTCAATCCAGTCCAACAGCAGCAGGCGGCGCGGCTGATCGGCCAGCACCTCAACACCCTTGCGGATTTCGCCCAGCGTCAACACGCTCAGGTACAGCGTGCCAGCGGGGCGCTGCGCAAACCACTGCAGCACACGGGGATCGGGCTGCTTGCGACGCAGCTCAGACAGCACGTTGGTGTCCAGCAGATAGCCCATGGTGAAGATTGCTGGTCAGAGCGCCACGTCGCGCGTCAGGCTCGTTCCACGTTCAAACACCAGCGTGTCGTCCAACCCGGCCAACGGTGAGGCCTGCATGAAATCCACCAACGAGGCTGCTTGGCCCGACATGCGCTCAAACGCAGCCCGCGACACCACCACCGCCACCGAGCGGCCGTGCAATGTGATGTCTTGCGGGCCGTGCAGCTCCGCCCGCTTTACCAACTCGGACAAGCGCGCCTTGGCCTCTTGCATCTGCCAGGTTTGCATGGTGGCTCCAGAATCTGACCAGAATGGTCAGATTCTAGGACGGTGCATGCGGCGGTGAACCATCATCAGCGTCGTCGGTAAGCCCTACTCCGCCACCATCCCCGCGTCCTTGAACGCCCGCGCCCAGGCCACTAGCTGGTCTTGCACAAAGGCGCCCATCTCGTCCGGCGTATTGCCGGACAGCTCAAAACCCAGCGCGCCGATGCGCTCACGCACCTCAGGGCGCTGCATGGCGGCGTTCAACTCACGGTTCATGCGCTGGGTGATTTCAACCGGCAGCTTGGCCGGGCCAAACAGCGCGGCCCAGGTGCCGGCGGTGAGTGGTGGCAGGCCAGCCTCGGCAGCGGTGGGCACCGTGGGCAACAGGTTGGAGCGGCTGGGCAGCAGCACCGCCAGCGCCCGCAGCTTGCCTTCTTTGATGTGCTGCAAGGTGCTGGACGGGGTGGCAAAGGTGAACTGCACATGGTTGCCCAGCACGTCATTCACGGTCGGGCCTTCACCTTTGTAGGGCACCAGCGTGGTGTCGGCCTTGGCCAGCTTGAGCTGGGTGTGCATCAGCTGCGTGACCCCGCTGTAACTGCCGTAGCCCAGCTTGCCCGGGTTGGCGCGGGCGTAGGCCAGCAGCTCAGCGGCGGTCTTGGCGGGCAACTCCGGTGTGCTGACCAGCACATACACGTAGCGGCCCACCAGCGTCACCGGTGTGAAGCTTTTGACCGGGTCGTAAGGCGGGTGTTTCTTGAGCAGCGGCACCTGCATCATCGGTGTGTTGCTGGCCAGGAAAAAGGTGTGGCCGTCAGGCTCGGCCCGGGCCACAAAATCACCCGCAATCGCACCATCCGCACCCGGTCGGTTTTCGATCAACACCGGCTGGCCCAGCGCGGTGGACAGTGGCTGGGCCAGGATGCGGGCCACCGTGTCGGTAGACCCACCGGGTGGGAACTGCAGCACGATGCGCACCGGTTTGCTGGGCCAGGCCTGGGCCCGGGCGGGTTGCTGCACAAACACCAGCACGCAGGCCAGCGGCAGGGCCAACAGCGAGGCAAGTCGATTCATCGGGCTGTCCTTGTGGGCGTTGTGGGTTGCGTGCTCAAGCCTTGCTGTCCAGCACCGCCGCGTTGATCATGCTGCGCAGCTCACGCCGGATCGGGTACAGGCTGGACGGCATGAACTGGGTGAGGAAGACCACGCTCAAGTCCTCCACCGGGTCGATCCAGAAGGCGGTGGACGCGGCACCGCCCCACCAGTATTCACCCAGGCTGCCGGCGATTGCCGTCTTGGCCACATCGGTGGTCATCGCAAAGCCCAGACCGAAGCCCACGCCCTGGTAGGTGGCCTCGGAGAACATCGACACCGACAAATCCGCCAGATCACGCCCGCCCGGCAGGTGGTTGCTGCGCATCAGCGCCACGGTTTTTGGGCCCAGCAGGCGCACGGCATCCTGCCCGCTGCCAAACACACCACCGCAGCGCATGGCCTCGCAAAACTTCAGGTAGTCGGCCGCCGTGGACACCAGCCCGCCACCACCCGACGGCGCGCTGGCCGGCTCTTTGAAGGTGCGGCCGGGCAGCGGTGCCAGCTTGCCGCTGGCGCCCTGGATGTAGCACTCGGCAAAGCGGTGGTGTTTGTGCTCAGGCACATGGAAGGCGGTGTCCACCATGCCCAGCGGGCCCAGGATGCGGTCTTGCAAAAACTGCTCAAACGGCAGGCCCGAGATCTTGCCCACCAGATAGCCCAGCACATCCGTGGCCACCGAGTAGTTCCAGGCCGTGCCGGGTGAAAACTCCAGCGGGATCGTGCCCAGCACCTCGATGAAATCGTCCAGCGTGCCCTTCAGCGCAAACGGGTCGGCTTTTTGGCTGCGGTAAGCGGCGTCGATATTGGTGCGGTTCTGGAAGCCGTAAGTCAGGCCGGACGTGTGGCGCAGCAAATCGACCATGCGCATCGGCGCGGCGGTGGGCGTGGTCTGCCAGGCGCCGGGCAGACCGGCCTTGTAGACGCCCAGGTCGCGCCAGGCCGGGATGAAGCGGTGTACCGGGTCATCCAGCGCCACCAGGCCTTCTTCCACCAGCATCATGAAGGCCACGCTGGTGATGGGCTTGGTCATCGAGTAGATGCGCACGATGCTGTCGTTTTGCAGCGGCGCACCGGTCTCCAGCACCGCGCTGCCCAGCACGGTCTGGTGCACCAGCTGGCCCTGGCGCATCACTTGCACTTGCGCACAAGGCAGCTTGCCGGTCTGGATGTACTTGGTATCAATGAAGCGGTCCAGGCGGGCCAGGCGTTTGGCGCACATGCCCAGCGATTCGGGTCTGGCTGTCACAGAGGTCACAGTGGTCTTTCGGGGGGGTGGTCAGGATGCGGTGCGGGCCGCAACGCCTTCGCATTTTGCGTGGCCGGCTGCCGGCCCCACTCTCCACAGGTGACAAGGCCAAACCAAGATGACCCCACTGCTGCAAGGCACCCGCGTGCTGGACTTTGGCCGCTACATCGCCGGCCCCTATTGCGCCGCGTTGCTGGCCGAATACGGCGCCGACGTGATCCGCATCGAGAAACGTGAGGGCAGTGAAGACCGTTTCCCGGCGCCAGTGGGGGGGGCCGACGGCCAGCCCCAAGTTGGCGCGCTGTTTTTGCAGATGAACCGCAACAAGCGCGGCATGACGCTGGACCCGGCCAGCCCCGGTGGGCGTGAGGTGGTGGCGCGCCTGGTGCGCAGCGCCGATGTGGTGATTGCCAACCTGCCGGCGGCCACCCTGCTGGCGATGGGGCTGGACTACGCCACCCTGTGCAGCATCAAGCCCGACATCATCCTTGTCACCAACACGGCTTATGGCCCGGCCGGGCCGATGCAGGCCAACGTGGGGTTTGATGGTGTGGGCCAGGCCATGAGCGGCGCGGTCTACATGACCGGCCCACCCGGCCAGCCCTACCGCGCCAACGCCAACTGGGTTGACTTTGGCACCGCGCTGCACTGCGCGTTTGGCACCCTGGCCGCGCTGATGGAGCGCCAGCGCAGCGGCAAAGGCCAGATGGTGACCGGCGCCCTGCTGGCCACCGCCGTGACCGTGACCAACGCCAGCCTGATCGAGCAGGCAGTGGCCCAGCCACACCGGGTGCCCACCGGCAACCGGGGCCAGACCTCAGCGCCGGCCGACATCTACGCGGCGCAGGATGGCTGGGTGCTGGTGGCGGTCACCGGCCAACCGCTGTTCAAGCGCTGGGCCAGGCTGATGGCCGCAGACGATGAGAATGACCGTGACGGTGGTGGCCGTCAAAGCAACCCAGCCAGCAATCAACCCGAATGGCTGACTGACCCGCGTTTTGCCGACGACGACGCCCGAGGCCGCCATGCCCACATCATCAGCGCCCGCATGGGCCACTGGTGCAGCAGCAGGCGCAGCCAGGACATTGTTGACACCCTGGGCGCGGCCATGATCCCGTGTGCGCCGGTGTTGTCACCGCAACAGGCGCTGGACCACCCGCAGGTGCAGGCGCTGGGCCTGTTGCAAGACACGCCCTACCCTGGTCTGCCGCTGCCCGCGCCGATTGCTGCGGTGCCGGTATGGCTGACGCAGACCCCACCTGTGCCGCGCCAACGCCCACCGCTGCTGGGCGAGCACACCGACCAGATCCTGGCGGAACTGGGCTACGGCGCTGGCGAGATTGCGGCATTGCGGACTGCTGGTGTGATCTGATGCGGATTGCGACGGGCGGCCCAGCCCGAGGCCG
>JANPOW010000382.1:0-4023 GCA_031428185.1 Betaproteobacteria bacterium
TAGCTCAGGTGCAGGACCTGTTCGCGGATGAAATCTGCGATCTTGATGGGGCCGATGTGCTGCTCGAATGCTGCGGGGGCGATGACGGGCAGTTGCTCAACGATGTACCAGTTGAGGTGCGTGGTCTGCGCCTTCTGGCGCGCGATGTAGTCAAACGCCAAGCTGTTGAGGTTGGCCAGCAAGCAGCAGGCCTGCGCCGGCCGCAGGCCGTCACCGATGAGCAGTGGCAAGGTATTGCCGGCGGCCGTGCCGGGCACGATGGCGGCGATGACGGTGCGCACATCCGTGGCGCGGGCAATGTCACGGAAGCCAATGGCCCAATCACGCCACTCGCTGGCCGGCACGGCGCTGCGTGGCACCCAGTATTGCGGCGTGGGGTAGGTGCTGGGGTCGGCCTTGGCTGCGGCACCCAGCGTGCTGCCGGACGCCGCGTTGTGCAGGTTCTCGTCATTGACGGTGACGCTGGCATGGCGGTGGTCGTACTGGTGGACCATACGGCCCACGTACAGCGGCACGGCTTGGGCCTCGCCCCGCTGCCAGCGCCCGGCCGCGCCCGGCACCCAGCCCTGCGCCAGCAACTCTTTGCGCTGCAGGAAGTGCTGCGAGTCGTTGGTCATGTGAAACATCGTCACGTACTTGACCGGCCATATCTTCTGCTTGGGCAGCGTGCCCTGCGTGGCGCTCAGCCCGCCGTGGCGCACCAGCACCGGGTGCTCGCGGTAGATACGCAAGGTCAGGTCGGCATCACGCCGCGAGCGGAAGATGGGCGCTGCACCGGTGTTGGGGTTGACGCGGTTGAAGTCATCCACTGTGAGCACCAGTTGGCCACTGCCTTCGTCCAGCTCGGCCAGGCTGTGCAGAAAGAAGGCGCAACGGGTTTGCGCAAAGGTGCGCTCAGGCCCACCGAACAACAGCATGCAGAACTTGAAACGTGCGTCCACATCGGCAAAAAACACCTTCTTGTTCTCAAAGTCGAACAAAGCGCCCAGCCGGCCGGTGGATGACAGGCTTTTGAAAAATACCGCAGCGCCCTTGTCGGCGGCAATGCCGCTGGGCGTGAGCAGCGCCACCAGCCCGCCCGGCCGCACCAGGCTTTGCGCCCGTTCCACAAACAGGCTGTACAGGTTGACATCGCCGCCGCCCAGCAGCGGGTAGTCACCCGACTTGGCCAGCACCCGGGCGTTGGCCTCGGCGCGCTGCACCGCCTGCTGGTAGTCGGCCCACAGCGGGGCGCCCTTTTTCTCCAGCTCGACGATCAGGCGCTTGCGGTCGGCGGCGCGGGGCTGGTTGGCGATGGTGGGTTCACGCTCGGCAAACCACTCCACTTGCTGCAGTTTGATGCGGTCCCACGGCGGGTTGCCCAACACCACATCGAAGCCACCGCTGCCATCGGCCGCAAACACGGTGGGGAAAGCCGTCCACCAGTGGAAAAAGGTTTCGCGCCTGGCCAGCGCGCGGCAGCGGGCCATCAGGGCGTTGGCGGCGTCCACACCCGGGCCGCTGCCGGCCAGCGTGCCGCGCTCCAGCAGGTCCACCAGGTTGCGGCCGGGGGAGATCAGCTCGGCCAGGCCGGTGCGGGTGGCTTCGGGCTGCTGGCTGTCCACCAGCTTGGCCAGCTTGCCGGCGTCAGCCACCGGCCAGCCCGGTAGCAGCCAGCGCAGCGCGCGCCAAAAATCCAGCAGCGCGTGCAGCGGTGCGGTGCGGGCGTCGGCCTCGGTGGCCAGGCGTTTGGATTCACGCGCTTCGGCAATGTCCACATCGGTCAGGTCGGCCACCTGGGCCAGGCCACGGGCGGCGCTGCCCAGGCGATCAAGTTCACTCTGGTTGAACAACATGCCCAGCGCGGCCAGGCCGGCCTGCACTGCCGGCAGGCGCTCACCGTGCAGGCTGTCGCCCAGCTTGAGGTGGTGGTCCAAAAAGCTGAGCGGTGCGCCCACGGTGAAGGTGTGCAACCACAGCGCGGTTTTGGCCAGTTCCACCGCCATCGGGTTTTTGTCCACGCCGAAGATGGTTTTCTTCAGGATCATGCGGCGCACGATGTGGCGGTCATCCAGCTGGGCGTCGGTCACAGCCCAGCCGTGGGCATTGGCCTCGGCACGGATGCTGCGCCGGATATGGGCGATGCGGGCAATCACCGGGCTCTCCCACGGCCGGCCGCGCTGCACCAAATGCGCTGCCCAGGGCTGGCGGTTGACAAGCGCGCTGGCGTGGCTGGCGGCCTCCAGCACGCGGTCGGCCAGGTCGTCCACCAGCGCCACCAAAAAGTGGCCACTGCCCATGGCGGGGTCGCAGACGGTGAGCTCCAGGATCTGGGTGGCGGGGTCAATGGCGTCGCGCTGGGCCGCTTCGGCGTGGCCGTCCAGCCGGTTCCACAGCGGCTCAGTCAGCGTGCTGCGCCTGGCCCAGGCAGCAATTTGGGCATCAAAACTGGCCACGCGCTCAGCCGCCAGCGTGCCCACTGATTCACGCAGGATCAGCCGCACCAGGTCATCGTGGGTGTAGTAGCTGCCCGAGACCTTGCGCGCAAAACTTGCCGGGCGGGCCACGATGCGGTCGATCTCGGGCAGCTCACGGTCAACGTAGCTGTTGGCGGCCTGCACCTCATGCACCAGGCTGTAGTCGAGCAAGCGCTCGTAAATGCTGCCGAGGTGCGAGACCGACAGGTCGCGGTAGTTGATCCAGCCGCGCAACACCTCCTCAGTGCGGCGCGACAGCGCGTCGATGATGGGCGCCATCACCGCGTCCGGCACGCGGGTGCGCTCCAGCAGCGGGGCGCGGGCACGCTCAAACAAGCCGCCGTTGTAGGCCGGCATGCCCACCGCGTCGTCACCCTCGTCGATCAACAAAAACACGCCTTGCAGGTCGCGCCAGATGTTGTCCAACCGGGTGGAATACACCGTGCCGGCATCCACGCCGCCCTGCACCCGCTCACGCAGCGCCCGCACGCTGTAGGGCGCGTAACGCGGGTCACGCGCGGGCAGCAGCAGGCGGTCCTCGGCGTAGAACAAAAACAGCAGCCGGTACAGCAGGATGAGGGTGGCTTCACGCACCTCGTCCAGGTAGCCAGCGGTGTACTGCTGGCGGGTGGTGCTGCCGTAGCCCACGGGCTGTTTTTGCGCTTGCAAATCGCCCCGCGCGAGGGCTTGGGCCAACTGCGGGAAGACCTCGTCAAACACGCGCTGGCCCAGGTCTTGGGACACCTTTTCTTCGTAGCGGCGCGACTCACTGCGGGCGTAGACGTGGAAGCTGCGGGCCGCACTGTCCCAGGGCTGCGCCAAAAACGCCGCGCGGCTGAAGAACAGGAAAAACAGCTTCAGCGCATGCGTCGGCGCGGGGTCATCCACGCCGGGCTGGGTGCCGGGCACGGCCAGCGCAGCGGCCAGATCGATCTCAAAAAACTCTTCCGCGCGCGATCGGGCGTCTTGCCAGTACAGGCGCCAGATGCCGGCGTTGGTGAGGATGCCCCACTTGATGCGGCGGTCGGCCACCACGTCCACCCGGCTGAGGTAGCGCAGCATTTGCGATGACGGCGCGTCCGGGTCTTGCGGCTCGGTGGGGTCACCCCGGTCCAGCGCACGCTGCCAGCGCTTGGCCTCCAGGATGGCCAGGCCGTGGCGGTAGCGGCGGTCGTCCCGGGGCTCGTTGATGGCGGCGACCTTGGCTGCGGCATCCGGGAACAGCAGCATGTCGGGCACGTCTTCGCGCCACTTGACCGACAGGTTGACCTGCGGCAGGGTGTCGTCGCCCCAGCCCAGCTGGGCCAGCACGGGCTGGATCAACAGCTGCTCGGTCTGCGCCTCGTTGAGCGTGGTGTCGCTGCGGTAGGGGGCGTAGAGCTGCTGCAGCGCGGTGCTGAATGCGGCAAGAGCAGCGTCACTCAAGGCCAACCACGGCGGTGTGTCGCGGATGCCCCGGTGCAAAAAATCCTGCGTAAAAAGTTGGCCTTGCATGGCGGGGCGGCGGGGTCGGCTTGATCGGGGCTAGGGAGTGTAGTCAGCGGGTTTGAGGCGGGCGGCGGTGGGC
>JANPOW010000383.1:0-20202 GCA_031428185.1 Betaproteobacteria bacterium
TCCCATAGTTGAACTATGGGCCTGCAAATCCGGCAAAAACTGTCCTCGCTGGGGCCGTTTCTCGCTATCGACGCCCCAAGTCCGACAGGCTCCTAGGCCCGGCCCTCGATTGACCCGCCGGTATACCACCAGCTACATTACTGACCAACCAGTCAGTAACCATGCCGTCCCCCGACATCCCCCACCGGCGCCGCCGCAAAGAGGCACGCCCGCAAGAGTTGCTGGACTCCGCCTTGGCGCTGTTTGTCGAAAAAGGCTTTGCCGCCACCCGCACCGACGAGGTGGCCGAGCGCGCCGGCGTGTCCAAGGGCACGCTCTACCTGTACTACCCCAGCAAGGAAGAACTGCTCAAGGCGGTGATCAGCCACTACCTGTCGGCCCGCATTGCCGAGGGCGTCCAGCTCGCCGCCCGCTTTGAGGGCAGCGCCGCAGACTTGCTGCGCAGTGTGCTGGCCGATTGGTGGGGCCAGTTGTATGACAGCCCGGCCGCCGGGGTGTTCAAGTTGGTGATCACCGAGGTGCGCAACTTTCCGGACATCGCCCAGTTTTATGCCAGCCAGGTGGTGGAGCCGGCGCACCAGTTGCTGGGCACGGTGTTGCGGCGCGGTATTGCCGCGGGTGAGTTCCGCGCGGTGGACGTGGACAACGCGGTGCATTCGCTGGTCCTGCCGCTGGTCATGGTGTGCCTGCACCGCCACTCGCTGGGTGCCTGTGCGCTGGACTGGCATCTGGATGGCCGCAACTTCATCACCCAGCATGTGGCGTTGGTGCTGGACGGGCTGTGCCTGCAGCCGCCAGCACCCGCCCTCACTCCTTGAACTTGAACCCTAGGTGCGTCCCATGAAATCCTGGCTTCGTTGGTTGTTGCTTGCGCTGGTCGTGTTGGTGGTGGCCGGGCTGGGTTGGCGCAGTTGGATGGCCCGCAAAGCGCCGGTCGCGGTGGCTGCTGGCGCAGCAGCGTCCGCCGCAACATCGGTGGCATCGTCAGCCCAGCCCACCCTGGAGCTGGCCAGCAGCGATGTGCTGATCGCCCAGCCGCTGCTGCTGTCGCGTGGGCTGGACATTTCGGGCAGCCTCAAAGCCGTCAACAGCGCGTTTGTCAAAGCCCGGGTGGCGGCTGAGCTCAAGCAGCTCAGCGTGCGTGAGGGCGACACGGTGCGTGCCGGCCAGGTGCTGGGCCAGATCGACACGGCTGAATTTGACTGGAAACTGCGCCAGGCCGAGAGCCAAGCCGCCGCCGCCCGGGCCCAGCTGGAGATTGCCCAACGCCAGCTCACCAACAACAAGGCGCTGGTGGCGCAAGGCTTTATCTCGCCCACCGCGCTGGAGACATCGGCCTCCAGTGAGGCCGGCGCCCAGGCCACGCTGCAAGCCGCACTGGCCACTGTGGAGCTGGCGCGCAAGGCGCGCAATGACGCGGTGCTGGTGGCGCCCATCAGCGGCCTGGTGGCGCAGCGCCTGGCCCAGCCGGGTGAACGTGTGGCAGTGGACGCACGCATCCTGGAGATCGTTGATTTGTCGCGCATGGAGCTGGAGGCGGCCATCGCCCCGCAAGACCTGCCACAACTGCAGGTGGGCGCCAAGGCCCAGTTGCTGCTGGACGGCAGCACGGATGCGGTGCCCGCCAGCGTGGTGCGCATCAACCCCAGCGCCCAGGCCGGCTCACGCAGTGTCACCGCCTACCTGGCAGTGGCCGCCAACCCCAACCTGCGCAACGGCCTGTTTGCGCGTGGCTGGATCTCGCTGGACCAGCGCCGCGTGCTGGCCCTGCCTTTGCCGGCGGTGCGCACCGACCAGGCCCAGCCCTATGCCATCCGCATCAGCAATGGCCGCGCTGAGCAGCGCCGCCTGACACTGGGCGTGCGCGGCCAGGCCAACGGGGTGGATGTGGTGGAGATCAGCACCGGCCTGGCGCCTGGGGACCAGGTACTGGCTGCCAGCGCGGGCCTGGTGCCCAACGGGGTGTTGCTCAAGCTGCCGGCGGCTGCACCGGCGGCTGCGGTCAAGTCGCCCAGCGCCGCCGCCACTGGTGCTCCCACCAGCGCCCCGATCAACGCCGCCGCCGCCGCCGCGGCGGGCTGACGCGGGGCCGCCCCGATGTGGTTCACCCGTCTGTCGATTGGCAACCCGGTGATGGCCGTGATGGTCATGCTGGCGTTTGTGGTGCTGGGCTTGTTTTCGTACCAGCGTTTGAAGGTGGACCAGTTCCCGGAGATCGACTTCCCCACCGTGGTGGTGCAGACCGACTACCCCGGCGCCGCACCCGAGGTGGTGGAGAGTGAGGTCAGCCGCAAGATCGAGGAATCGGTCAATACGATTGCCGGCATCAACCAGTTGTTCTCGCGCAGTTACGAGGGCACGTCGGTGGTCATCGTGCAGTTCAACCTGGATGTCAACGGCCGCCGCGCGGCCGACGATGTGCGCGAGAAGCTGGCCGTCATCAAGGCCAATTTCCGCGCTGAGGTAAAAGAGTCACGTGTCTCGCGCTTCGACCCGGCCAGCACGCCCACCTTCAGCTTTGCCGTCACCTCACCCGACAACAGCCGCAGCGTGCAAGAGCTGACCACCTACGCTGACCAGGTGGTCAAGAAGCGGCTGGAAAACGTGCGTGGTGTGGGCTCCATCACGCTGGTGGGGGGTGTCAAGCGCGAGATCAACGTCTACCTCAAGCCGCAGGCGATGGAGGCGTTTGGCATCGGCGTGGATGCGGTGATGGCCGCCGTGCGCAGCGAGAACCCGGACCTGCCCGCCGGCAGCCTGCGCTCGGGCGAGGCCGAGCGCACGGTGCAGATCAACGGCCGCGTCAAACGCCCGGACGATTTGAACAACCTGATCGTGGCGCGGCGCGGGGGCGGCAACAGCGGCTCGGGTGGCAGCCAGCCGGTGCGCTTGTCGCAGGTGGCGCGCGTGGTGGACGGCCCCGAGGAGATGGAAAGCCTGGCGCTCTACAACGGCCAACGCACGCTGGCGCTGGAGGTGAAAAAAAGCCAGGGCGAAAACACCATCGAGGTGGTGGACGGCCTGGTCAAGGCCGCCGAAACGCTGAAAGCCCAGCTGCCGCCCGGCATGGCGCTGGAGGTGGTGCGTGACGGCTCACGCCCCATCCGCGTCTCGGTGGCCAACGTCAAGCGCACGCTGTTTGAGGGCGCGCTGCTCACCATCAGCATCGTCTTCCTGTTCCTCAACTCCTGGCGCTCCACCGTCATCACCGGCCTGACCTTGCCCATCGCGCTGATCGGCACGTTTTTGTTCATGGACATGTTTGGCTTCTCGATCAACATGATCACGTTGATGGCCATGAGCTTGTGTGTGGGCTTGTTGATTGACGACGCCATCGTGGTGCGCGAGAACATCGTGCGCCATGTGCAAATGGGCAAAAGCGCGCATGACGCGGCGCTGGCCGGCACCAACGAGATCGGCCTGGCGGTGCTGGCCACCACCTTGTCCATCGTGGCGGTGTTTCTGCCCATCGGCTTCATGAGCGGCATCATCGGCAAGTTTTTCCACGAGTTCGGCCTGACCATCGTGGCAGCGGTGCTGATCTCGATGTTTGTCAGCTTCACGCTCGACCCGATGCTCAGCTCGATCTGGCATGACCCGGCGATCGACCGTGAGCTTGACCGTGCGCAGGACCGGCTGAACGGCAAGCCCTTCCAGCGCTATCAGCCAATTGGCCTGTACGACCACACGCTGGGCCGCTTGACGCACTGGGTGGACCGCGCATCGCACCGGCTGGGCGATGTGTATGTGGCCACGCTGGGCTGGGCCTTGCAGCACAAAGGCGTCACCGTGGCGATTGCGCTGTCCACCCTGGTGGGCGCGGTGCTGCTGGTGCCCCGGCTGGGCACCGAGTTTGTGCCCAAGGCCGATTTCTCCGAGACCACCATCACCTTCTACACGCCGGCCGGCACCGCGCTGGCCACCACCGAGGCCCGGGTGCGGCAGGTGGACGCCATCCTGCGGGCCATACCCGAGGTGCGCTACACCCTGGCCACCGTCAACACCGGCAATGCGGCTGGGCGCAACTACGCCTCGATGCTGGTGCGGCTGGTGGACCGCAAGCAGCGCAGCCGCAGCGTGGACCAGATGTCGGTGCCACTGCGCGAGCGGCTGCGCCAGGTGGCGGGCATCACCGTCACCCATGTGGGCCTGCTGGACGCGGTGGGCGGTGGCAAGCCGATCTCGCTGTCCATCCAGGGGCCTGACCTGGTTGAGCTGCAACGCCAGACCACCAGCCTGATGGCCAAGCTGGCCTCGGTGCCCGGCCTGGTGGACGCCGACACCAGCATGAAACCACCCAAGCCCACGGTGGTTGTCGATGTCAAACGCGACGCCGCCAACGATCTGGGCCTGTCGGTGGGCAGCATCACCAACACCTTGCGCGCGCTGGTGGCCGGCCAGACGGTGGGCGATTGGCGCGCCGCCAATGACCAGACCTACGACGTCAAAGTGCGGCTGGCGCCCGAATCCCGCGACAACCCGGCCGACCTGGCCCACCTGGGCCTGGTGCTGGGCAGCAATGCCGACGGCAGCATGCGCAGCGTGCCGTTGTCGCAAGTGGCCGATGTGCGCGCCGGCGTGGGTGCCAACCAGGTGAATCGGCGTGACCTGAACCGCGAGAGTGAACTCACCGCCAATACCAGCGGCCGCGCGCTGGGCGAGGTCTCGGCCGACATTCGCAAGGTGCTGGACGCCAGCCCGCTGCCACCCGGCTACAACTACCGTTTTGGTGGGTCCACCAAAGACATGCAGGACAGCGCGGGCTACGCCGTCTCGGCGCTGGCACTGGGGGTGGTGTTCATCTACATGATCCTGGCCAGCCAGTTCCGCAGTTTTTTGCAGCCGCTGGCCTTG
Source organism: Betaproteobacteria bacterium (assembly GCA_031428185.1). Taxonomy (GTDB): domain Bacteria; phylum Pseudomonadota; class Gammaproteobacteria; order Burkholderiales; family Burkholderiaceae_C; genus Pseudaquabacterium. Next base: position 4,855 of record JANPOW010000383.1, read on the forward strand.
ATGAGCTCACTGCCGCTCACGCTGATCGGCGTGGTTGGTGCGCTGCTGATCTGGCGCAGCACGCTCAACATGTTCTCGGTCATCGGCGTGATCATGCTGATGGGCCTGGTGACCAAAAACGCCATCCTGCTGGTGGATTTTGCGATCCGCGCACGCCTGCCCTCGGTCGATGAACACGGCCACCGCCTGCCCGGCCTGCCGCGCAGCCAGGCCTTGCTGCTGGCCGCCCGGGTGCGCTTGCGGCCCATCATGATGACCACGCTGGCGATGATCTTCGGCATGCTGCCGCTGGCGCTGGCGCTGAGCGAAGGCTCGGAGCAGCGTGCGCCGATGGGCCAGGCGGTGATCGGTGGTGTCATCACCTCGTCGCTGCTCACGCTGGTGGTGGTGCCGGTGGTTTATTGCTGGCTGGACGACCTGGGCACCTGGGTGCTGCGGCGGTTTTTTGGCCCTGCACCCGTGCCACCCGCCGGGCCTGCCGCAGCAGGTTCCAGCCAGGCTGGCGTGGTGCTGCCCAAATAGAATCCGCCGCTGGTCGCGCCTGCCGCAGCCAGGCGGACGCAAGCCATCAGACACCTCAGACCACAGCCCAGGACCCGCCCCATGAACATCGAACAGGCCCGCTTCAACATGATCGAGCAGCAGATCCGCCCCTGGGATGTGCTGGATTTGGGCGTGCTGTCGCTGCTGTCCATGGTGCGGCGCGAGGATTTTGTGCCACTGGCCTACAAGGCGCTGGCGTTTGTGGACACTGAGGTGCCCCTGTCCGGCAACGGCCAGATCGGCCCTGGCGGCCAATGCATGCTGGCGCCCCGGGTCGAGGCGCGCCTGCTGCAAGAGGCCCATGTGCAGCGCCACGAGCGGGTGCTGGAGATCGGCGCTGGCTCGGGCTTCATGGCCGCGCTGCTGGCGCACCGGGCGCAGTCCGTCATCACGCTGGAGCGGGTGCCCGCGCTGGCCGCACTGGCGGCGGGCAACCTGAAGCGCGCCGGTGTGCTGAACGCCAGCGTGCGTGAGCTGGACGGCGCAAAAGGCTTGGCCGGCGACGCGCCGTTTGACGTGATCATGCTGTCGGGCTCGGTGCCCGAGGTGCCGCAAGTGCTGCTGGACCAGCTCAAGATCGGCGGCCGTCTGCTGGCCATCGTCGGCCAGGAGCCGGTGATGCGGGCGGTGCGCATCACGCGCCTGTCGGCCAGCGCGCTGCAGACCGACGAGCTGTTTGACACCGTGGCGCCGCGCTTGGCTGGCGTGGCAGAGCCAAGCCAGTTTGCGTTTTAGGCCAGCCACGCTGCAGTGCGGCGCATGCCAGTGCAGCCAGGGCGTTGTGCCCGTGTATCTTTGAACCATCTCCGCCCCGCCCACCCGCGAAGGATCTTGTCCATGCCCCGCCTGCTTTTGCCCAACCCGCCCCGGCCGCCGCAGCGCCGCACCCCGTTGGTGGCGCTGGCTGCGGCCACGACGCTTGTGTGCGGCATGACCGGCAGTGCCCAGGCGCAAAGCCTGCAGGCCTTGTATGACGCTGCGCGGGCCTATGACGCGGCCTACCAGTCGGCCCGCTCGCTGGCCGACTCCACCGTTTTCAAGGCCGAGCAAAGCCGCGCGCTGATGCGGCCGGTGCTCAATACCACCGGCACGCTGACTGAAGGCCGGTCCGACAGCCCGAGCGTGTTGACGGATGCCATGAGCACCGGCCGCAGCGGCCAGCGCACGGTGGCCCTGACCGGCCAGATGCCGCTGTTCAACCGCGCCAATGAAAAAACCATCCGCCAGTCCGAGCGTGGCATCGAGGTGGCCCGCGCCCAGCTGCAAGCCGCCGAGCAAGACCTGATCGTGCGCGTGGTGCAAGCCTACTTTGACGTGCTGGCCGCCAGCGACGCGCTGGGCACCGTGCGCGCAAGCAAAGCGGCGATTGCCGAGCAACTGGCCTCAGCCAAGCGCAATTTTGAGGTCGGCACTGCCACCATCACCGACACCCGCGAGGCGCAAGCGCGTTACGACCTGGCCACCGCGCAAGAGCTGGCCGCCGAGAACGACTTGAACGTCAAACGCCTGGCGTTGGAGGGGGTGTCCGGCCAACAAGGCCTGGCGCCAAAGCCGATGGCCGTGCCGGTGGTGCTGCCCAAGCTGGTGCCGGCCGATGTGGAAGCCTGGGTGGCCGAGGCTGACGCTGCCAGCCCGGCCCTGCAGCAGTTGCGCCTGGCGCGTGAGGTGGCGCGGCTGGAGACTGAAAAAGCCCGTGCCGCCGGCCTGCCCACGGTGGGCGTCAGTGCGTCACTGAGCGAGGCCCACAGCAGCCTGTCCAGCACCACGCTGGGCAGAACCGCCTCCGGCTCGGGCTTTGGCCCCAGCGCGTCGGTGTCATTGCAACTGACCATGCCGCTGTACACCGGCGGCCTGGTGCAAAACCGCATCAAAGAGACCCTGGCGCTGGAGGACAAGGCCCAGACCGACCTGGAAGCCGCGCGCCGCAATACCGCCCAAGGCACCCGCAGCGCGTTTTTTGGCGTGCGCTCGCTCACCGCCCAGGTCACGGCGCTGGAGGCCGCCGAGTCGTCCAGCAAGCTGGCACTCGAGGCCACCCAGCTGGGCTACAAAGTGGGCGTGCGGGTCAACCTGGACGTGCTGAACGCCCAGACCCAGCTCTACCAGGCCCAGCGTGATCTGGCCAAGGCGCGCTACGACGTGGTGATCAACAGCCTCAAGCTGCGCCAGGTCACCGGCGGGCTGCAGCCGCAGGATGTGAACGCGGTGGACGCGCTGCTGGCGCGCTGAGGCACACAACAGGGCCTGGACGGGCGCCTGCGGGCGCCCGTTGCCGTTGCAGGACGGCCGGTTTGCACTACTTTGCCCGCTGCAGGGCCACCACGCCGGCCGCTTCCGCGTTGAACAGGGATTGACCGCCGGGACACTGCGCCATGACTTTGCCTGCCGACCCCCGTCTTGCCGACCCCAACCTGCTGGCGGCCATCGCCGCCCATCGCTTTGGCCTGGGTGAGCCCGACCTGGTGCTGCTGGGCGCTGACCCTCGCGCCTGGCTGCGCGCCCAACTGGGGCCGGCCGATGCGCAGCAGGGGGTTGATCTGCCCGGCACCAGCACCGCGCTGGCGGTGCAGGTGCGCGCCCGCCGCGAGCGCAGCGACAGCAGCCAGGCCGCACTGCGCCAGCAGGTGCAGGCCGATATCCGCGCCCGCCTGCTGACCGCCGCCTCCACCAACCGGCCATTTGCCGAGCGTCTGGCGCTGTTCTGGGCCAACCACTTCACCGTGTCGCTGGGCAAGGGCAGCAGCAACGGGTTGGTGGGTGCGTTTGAGCGCGAGGCCATCCGGCCGCACATTGCCGGCAAATTTGCCACCCTGCTGCAGGCCGCCGTGCAGCACACCGCCATGCTGCACTACCTGGACAACAGCCAGTCCGCCGGGCCGCAATCGGCGTTTGTGCAGCGGCTGCGCCGGCGCAGTGCCAACCAGCCCGCTGGCATGGCCGACAGCCCCGCCCGCAGCACCGGCCTGAATGAAAACCTGGCACGTGAGGTGCTGGAGCTGCACACCTTGGGTGTGGCCGGTGGTGGTGGGGCCGACGGGCCATGGGGCGGCTACAGCCAGGCCGACGTGACAGCCCTGGCCGCCGTGCTGACTGGCTGGCGCGGTGTGCGGGCGGCACCAGCCAGCGCCAACCTGCCCAGCATGGCGTCCACCACCGCGTCCACCACACCCGATACCCACCCCGGTTTTGATGCCAGCTGGCACCAGCCCGGCCCCAAAACCGTGCTGGGCCGGCGTTATGACGAAGGCCCACAGGCCTTGGCCCAGGTGCTGCAAGACCTGGCACGCCACCCGGCCACCGGCCGCCACCTGGCCACCAAGCTGGCGCGCCACTGGCTGGGCGACCAACCCCCAAGCGCGCTGGTGGCCAGGCTGGCGCGCTGCCATGCAGACACCGACGGAGACCTGCGCGCCATCGCCCTGCTGCTGGTGGACGCGCCCGAGGCCTGGGCGGCGCTGCCCACCAAGCTGCGCCAGCCCGAAGACTTTGTGATCTGCAGCGCCCGCCTGCTGCGCCTGGGTGACCGGCTGGTGCAGCGGGCACCCGATGCCGGCCTGACGGCACTGGGCCAGCGGCCACAAGCGGCCCCCTCACCGGCCGGCTGGCCTGACAGTGATGCCGGCTGGCTGGGGCCGGAGGCGGTGTGGCAGCGGGTGGAATGGGCCGTGCGGGTGGCCGAGCAACGTGGCAGCAGCACCGACGCACGGGCCTTGGCGCGCAGCAGCCTCGGGCCTTGGCTGACCGAGCAGACACGCGAGCAGATCGCCCGCGCCGCCGATGGCCCACAAGCCCTGGCCCTGCTGCTGATGGCGCCCGAGCTGCAGCGCCGCTGAGCCGCGCCGCCCTGCCCATCCACCATCCTGCCGCCATCCCGCCGCCACGCCCGGAGCACCCCATGCCCACGCCCACCCCGCACCTGACCCACCGCCGCAGCCTGTTGCAAGCCGGCGCCGCAGCCGGCCTGGGCCTGCTGGCGCCGCTGGCCGGCCTGCAACTTGTCAACGCAGCGGGCGCGGCCGTGCCGGGTGGGCCACGCCTGGTGCTGGTGATCCTGCGTGGTGGGCTGGACGGCCTGGCCGCAGTGCCGGCCGTTGGCGACCCGGCCTTTGCTGACGCGCGCGGTGCGCTGGGCCGCTTTGCCAGCCCGGCCTTGCCGCTGGACGGCCTGCTGGCCCTGCACCCCGCCCTGCCCGGCCTGCACGGCCTGTACGGCCAGGGTGAGCTGCTGGTGCTGCATGCCACCGGCCTGCCCTACCGCGAGCGCTCCCACTTTGACGCCCAGCAGGTGTTGGAATCTGGCGGCGAGCGGCCGTTTGCGCTGGACACCGGCTGGCTGGGCCGGGCGTTGGCAGGCAATGGCCACAAAGGCATGGCGTTTCAATCGGCCGTGCCGCTGGTCTTGCGTGGCCACGCCGGCATTGACACCTGGGCGCCGTCCACCCGGCCCGACCCGGCGCCTGATCTGGTGGCCAGGCTGGGCCGGCTGTATGCCGATGACGCCGCCTTGGGCGACGCGCTGGCACGGGCGCAGGCCTTGCGGGTGGATGGCGCGATGTTGGCATCCCAACCGGCAGCCGTGCCAAACCGCCAAGCCAGCGGCATGCAGCCGGGCAGCACGACCACTGCCCCACCGCGCCAGGCGGCCGCGCTGCTGTTGGCGCGTCAAGCCGCCGCCTTTGTGGCCGCAGACGACGGCCCACAAGCTGCCGTGCTGGAGCTGGGCGGTTGGGACAGCCACGCCAACCAGGCCGCCGATGGTGGGCCGCTGGTCAACAATCTGCGCCTGCTGGACAACACCCTGGCCGCACTGCGCGAGGGCCTGACCGCGCCAGGCAGCGGGGATGTCTGGCGCCGCACTGTCGTGCTGGTGGTCACTGAATTTGGCCGCACCGTGGCCATCAACGGCACGCTGGGCACCGACCACGGCACCGGCGGTGCAGCATTTGTGCTGGGCGGTGCGGTGCATGGTGGCCGGGTGCTGGCCGACTGGCCCGGCCTGGCCCCGGCGCAGCGCAACGAGGGCCGTGACCTGCGCATCACCACTGACTTGCGCGCCGTCTTCAAAACCGTGTTGACCGACCACCTGGGCCTGCCCGGCACGCTGGTGGCCCAGACCCTGCTGCCCGGCAGCAGCAGCCTGCCGCGCCTGGCTGTGTTGCGTGGCTAAAACGCGGTTGAAACGCGGTTGAAACGCGGCTGAAATGCGGTTGAAGCCTGTCGGCCGGCCAAACCGGCCCGGCAGGCCGGCCCACTACTGCGGGTCGTCGTGGTGGCTCAAGTCCAGCACTTTGCGCGCCATCAGCGCGGCCGCACCCCGGTGGGCGGCGGCAAAGCCCAGCGCACGTTGCACCCAGGCATTGCGCTCCGGGTCGGTGGCCAGTTGGATGGCCGCGTGGATGCCGGCCGCCAGATCGTCCACCCGGATCGCGGCCTTGGCCGCCAGCGCCTGGGTGGCCGCCTGCGCAAAGTTAAAGGTGTGTGGCCCCATCACCACCGGGCAACCACAGGCCGCCGCTTCGATCAGGTTCTGCCCACCCAACGGTGCAAAGCTGCCACCCAGCAAGGCCACATCGGCACAGGCGTAATACACCGGCATCTCGCCCATCGAATCGCCCAGCCAGACATCGGCCTGGCCGGCCTCGGGCGGTGGCAAGGCCTCCCATTCGCTGCGGTAGACCATGCTCAAGCCCTGCATCTGCACCAGCGTGGCCACGGCATCGAACCGCTGCGGGTGGCGCGGCACCAGCAGCAGCAGCGGGCGCGGTTGTGGCAGCGCGGCCCACAGCGCCAGCAGGCCACCCTCCTCGCCCTCCCGGGTGCTGGCGGCCCGCCCCACCGGGCGGTTCAGCGTGCTGCGCCATTGCAGGCCCACGGCGGTCAGGTGGGCCGGTGGTGTCAGGTCGAACTTGAGGTTGCCGGCCACCATCACATCGGGTGCTCCGGCGTCACGCAGGCGGCGGGCGTCGGCCACGCTTTGCGCCAGCACCAAAGTCAAGCGGGCTGCGGCCGGGCGCAGCAGGGCGCGCAAGCGGCGGCCCTTGCGGGCGCTGCGGGCGCTCAGACGGGCATTGCACATCACCACCGGCAGCCCGGCCAGCTCAGCCTGGCGCATCAGGTTGGGCCACAGCTCGGTTTCCATCAGCATGCCCACGCTGGGCTGGTAGTGGCGCAAAAAGCGCCGCATCGCACCGGGTGTGTCGTAGGGCAGCCAGACCTGGCCGTCCACTTCAGTCAGCAGCTTGCGCCCGGCAGCGCGGCCGGTGGCCGTGCCGTGGGTCAGCAGCACACGCAGGTCGGGGTCGGCGGCGCGCAAGGCGTCCAACAAGGGCACGGCCGCACGGGTCTCGCCCAAGGACACGGCATGCAGCCACAGCGCACCGGGCATGGGCGGGCGGCCACGGTAGAGCCCAAAGCGCTCAGCCAGCGCACTGCGGTAGCCCGGCTCTTGCGCGCCGCGCCGCCACAGCCGCAGCAGGTACAGCGGTGTGGCCAGCCGCAGCAGCAGGCCATACGCGGCCAGGGCCAGGCGCTCGACCAAGCGCTTCAACATTGGGGGTGGCGCCTGTTTGCTTTGCCGATGGCAGGCGCCGGTGGCCAGGTCAGTGCGCAGCCTGGGCCACCTGTGCATCGGGCTTGACCGCCCGCAGCGCGGCCATGAAGTCATGCTCGATGCGGGCCAGTGCCTCAGGCGTGTGGCCCTCAAAACGCAGCACCAGCACCGGGGTGGTATTGGACGCGCGCACCAGGCCAAAGCCGTCAGCGTAGTCGGCGCGCAGGCCGTCGATGGTGCTGATCACCGCGCCCGGAAACTTGGCGCCGGCCTGCAACGCGGCCACCACCTGCGGCGGCTCACCCTCAGCACAGGCCACGTTCAGTTCGGGCGTGGAAAACGAGGTGGGCAGTGCGTCCAGCACCGCGCTGGGGTCTTTGCTGCGCGAGAGGATCTCCAGCATGCGTGCGGCGGTGTAGGTGGCGTCATCAAAGCCGTACCAGCGCTCGCCGAAGAAGATGTGGCCGCTCATCTCACCCGATAGGGGGGCGCCCACTTCCTTCATCTTGGCCTTGATCAGCGAGTGGCCGGTCTTGTACATCATGGGCTTGCCACCGGCCCTCTTGATGACTGGCGCCAGCCGCTGCGAGCACTTGACATCAAAAATCACCGTGGCGCCCTTGTTGCGCGCCAGCACATCACGCGCCAGCAGCATCAACTGGCGGTCCGGGTAGATGACGTGGCCGGCCTTGGTGACCACGCCCAGCCGGTCACCATCACCATCAAAGGCCAGGCCCAGTTCAGCGTCGGTGGCATGCACCACCTTGATCAGGTCGGCCAGGTTCTCGGGCTTGCTGGGGTCGGGGTGGTGGTTGGGGAAGTCGCCATCCACCGTGCTGTACAGCTCGATCACCTCGCAGCCCAGCGCGCGCAGGATGCCGGGTGCGCTGGCGCCGGGGATGCCGTTGCCGCAGTCGACCACGATTTTCATGGGCCGCGCCAGCTTGGCGTCACCCACGATGCGGGCCTTGTACTCGGCAGCGATGTCCATCGTGGCCTTGCGGCCGCGCTTCTTGGTGTAGGTCTCGGTCTCGATGCGCTGGCGCAGTTTCTGGATGTCGTCGCCGTAGATGGCGCGCCCGGCCAGCACCATCTTGAAGCCGTTGTAGTCCTTGGGGTTGTGGCTGCCGGTCACCTGGATGCCCGAATTGCAGCCCTGCTTGCCGCGGGTGGCGGCCACGTAATACAGCATGGGCGTGGTGACAGCGCCGATGTCCACCACATCCAGCCCGGTGGACATCAAGCCGCGCACCAATGCGGCCACCAGCTTGGGGCCGGACAAGCGGCCGTCACGGCCCACCACCACGGCTTTTTCACCCGCCAGAACAGCCTCGCTGCCAAAGGCCCGGCCAAGATGCTCGGCAAAGGCCTCATCAAAACCAGCGCCGACAACGCCACGGATGTCATAGGCCTTGAAGGCCGAGGCAGTAACTTGCATGCGGTGATCCTGTTGGGTGACTTGCAGAAGATTGTAGGGACGTGCTTGCACGGCCAAAAGCAGCGGCAGGCAGGCCCGAACAAGGCGATACCCGTGGCCGATCAACAGGTCCGAAAACGGCCAGCCAGCCCCGATCTGCGGCCTATCATGGCCGCATGTTGAACGGTCCAAGCCAGCCCAAAGCACTGCCAATCACTGCTGCGCAAGCGCTGCAGGACGACGCCGCCTACCGCGCCTTGCAGACCCGTGATGCCCGTTTTGATGGCCGCTTGTTTGTCGGTGTCACGTCCACCCGCATCTACTGCCGGCCGGTCTGCCGGGTGCGGCCACCCAAGCGCGAGAACTGCCGTTTTTTTGCCAATGCCGCCATGGCCGAGCAAGGCGGTTTCAGGCCCTGCCTGCGCTGCCGGCCCGAGCTGGCGCCGGGCCTGTCGTTGATGGACTCATCAGACGCCCTGGCCAGCCGCGCCGCATTGCTGTTGGGCCAGGCTGCGCAAGATGGCGCCGATCCCTCCCTGCCCAGCCTGGCCGCCACGCTGGGCGTGACTGACCGCCACCTGCGCCGCATCTTCAACCAGATGCACGGCGTGGCGCCGCTGGCCTACTTGAGCACCCAGCGCCTGCTGCTGGCCAAGCAGTTGCTGACCGACACCGCCCTGCCCGTCACCGAGGTGGCGCTGGCCACGGGATACGCCAGCCTGCGCCGTTTCAACGCGGCATTTGTAGAGCGCTACCGCATGAGCCCCAGCGCATTGCGCAAGGCCAGGCCGGACATGCACAGCCCGTCCGCAGCGGCCGACGCGGCACGCGGCCGGGCCGGCGCAGCCCAAACCACCACCGCACAGGTTGCCGGTGCAAAAGCCGGTGCAGAAGCCGCTGCAAAAATCGCCGCAATCGCCGCCGCCGCCCAGGCCCCAGTGCTGCGGCTGGCCTGGCGCCCACCGTATGACCTGGACGCCGTGCTGGGGTTTTTCTCGCGCCGCGCCGTGCCCGGGGTGGAGTGGGTGGACGGCCTGGTGCTGCGCCGCACGCTGGCCTTGCCGCAGCGCGGCCAGCGCCACACGGGTTGGTTGGCGGCGCGTTTTGTGCCCGAGCGCTGCGAAGTGGCGCTGACCGTGTCGCCGTCGCTGCTGCCGGCGCTGGGCAACCTGCTGGGCCGCACACGCCAGGCGCTGGACCTGGACGCCGAGCCGGCGCTGATCGACCCGGTGCTGCTTGACCCGATGCTGGCCGGCGCCAGCGGCAGCGCCCACCACAACGCGCGCCCCGGCATCCGCCTGACCGGTGGCTTTGATGGCTTCGAGATCGCCGCCAGGGTGATCCTGGGCCAGCAAGTCACGGTGGCGGCGGCCCGCACCTTGACGCTGCGCCTGGTGCAGCGCTTTGGAGAGCCCATCAGCACCCCGTTTGCTGAGTTGACACGGCTGTTCCCGTCGGCCGAGACGCTGGCCGGTGCCACGGCCGAATCCATCGGCACCCTGGGCATCGTGCGTCAACGTGTCGGCGCACTGCAGGCCCTGGCGGTGGAGGTGGCCGCCGGCCGCATCCAGCTGCACCGCGCCGCGCCGCTGCAGGCCACGCTGGACGCCCTGCGCGCCCAGCCCGGCATTGGTGACTGGAGCGCGCAACTGATCGCCATGCGCGCGCTGGCCTGGCCCGATGCCTGGCCGGCCACCGACATCGGCGTGCTCAACGCCTTGCGCGCCCACACCGGCGGCGTGCGCGATGCGGTGGCTGCCGCCGCCCATGCCGAGCGCTGGCGGCCCTGGCGCGCCTACGCCGTGATGAAACTCTGGCTCACCCTGGAAACCCCACCATGACCACAACCCACCCGCGCCTGAGCGCGCAATGCCGCATCAACACCCCCCTCGGGCCGCTCACCGCCGCCGCCACGCCGCAAGGCCTGGCCGGCCTGTGGTTTGACGCGCAGGCCCACCACCCCGGCGCGCTGGATGTGCCGATCCAGCCGCAGCACCCGGCATTGGCCGCCGCCGCCCAATGGCTGGCGCGCTACTTTGCCGGCCAGGCGCAGGTGCCCAGCGTCAGTGAGGACACGGCCGATACCCTGCCGGCCGTGCCGCTGGACTTGCACGGCACACCCTTTCAGCAAGCCGTGTGGCGCGCCCTGCTGGCCCTGCCACAAGGCAGCACCAGCACCTACAGCCAGATCGCCACGGCCGCCGGGGCGCCTGCTGCAGTGCGGGCTGCGGGGGCGGCCATCGGCCGCAACCCGGTGTCCATCCTGGTGCCCTGCCACCGGGTGCTGGGGCGTGATGGCTCACTCACGGGTTATGCCGGTGGGTTGCAGCGCAAGCAGGCCTTGCTGCTGCTGGAGGGTGTGTTGCGCGCAGTACCTGCCCGGCCATGAAATCGCGCGACCTGAGCGACCTGCTGCTGGCCACACCGTTGACCGGCTGGCGCGATCTGGCCGGTGTGCCGTCGATGGTGATGGCCGCCGACACCCAGCTGGCGGCAGCGGCCGCGTTGCTGCTGCCTGCGCTGTGGGCCTGGCCCAGCACAGCGCCCAGCCTGCAAGCCTGGGGCCTGGCTGCCGCGCTGGCAGTGCTGGCATCCGGCGTGGCCTACATCCTGTACTTCCGGCTCATCAGCAATGTCGGCCCGATGCAGGCCGCGTCGGTCACTTTCCTTGTGCCGGTGTTTGCCAGCTTGTGGGGCGCGCTGGCGCTGGGTGAGGTGGTGACGCTGCCAATGCTGATCGGCGGCGCGCTGGTGCTGGCGGGCAGCGCGGTGGTGCTGGCGGGCAGCGCGCTGGTGCTGGCGGGCAGCGCGCTGGTGCTGGGCGTGATCCCACGCCAAAGCCCACGCACACCGCCACCCACACCCACACCCACACCCGCAGCGCCCGCAGCGCCCGCAGCGCCCGCAGCCTGATCCAGAGGTGGCCAGCAGCACCAAAGCCGCCACCTAAAATCACCTGTTTCTCTCCAAAGCATCGAGGTCTTCGTGGGCGCCAACATCCTGCAGCAGCTTCCCGCCGGCGAACGTGTCGGCATTGCGTTTTCCGGCGGCCTGGACACCAGTGCGGCCGTGCATTGGATGCGCGCCAAAGGCGCCATCCCCTGTGCCTACACCGCCCACCTGGGCCAGCCTGACGAGACCGACTACGACGAGATCCCGCGCAAAGCCATCGCCTACGGCGCTGAAAAAGCCCGCCTGATCGACTGCCGCCCGCAACTGGTGGCTGAAGGCATTGCCGCCATCCAGTGCGGCGCCTTCCACATCAGCACCGGTGGTGCCACCTACTTCAACACCACGCCACTGGGCCGCGCCGTCACCGGCACCGCGCTGGTGGTGGCGATGCGCGATGACGGGGTCGATATCTGGGGCGACGGCAGCACCTACAAAGGCAACGACATCGAGCGCTTTTACCGCTACGGCCTGCTGGCCAACCCGGCCTTGCGCATCTACAAACCCTGGCTGGACCAGACCTTCATCGACGAGCTGGGCGGGCGCAAGGAGATGAGCGAGTACCTCATCGCCGCCGGTTTTGACTACAAGATGAGCGTTGAAAAAGCCTATAGCACCGACAGCAACATGCTGGGCGCCACGCATGAGGCCAAAGATCTGGAGTTCTTGAACGCCGGCATGCACATCGTCAACCCGATCATGGGCGTGGCCTTCTGGCGCGAGGATGTGGTGGTCAAGGCCGAGGACGTGACGGTGCGCTTCGAGCAAGGCCAGCCGGTGGCGCTGAACGGCATCACGTTTGCGTCAGCGGTGGATTTGTTCATGGACGCCAATCTGATCGGCGGCCGCCACGGCTTGGGCATGAGCGACCAGATCGAAAACCGCATCATCGAAGCCAAGAGCCGCGGCATTTATGAGGCGCCGGGCATGGCGCTGCTGCACATTGCGTACGAGCGCCTGGTCACCGGCATCCACAACGAGGACACCATCGAGCAGTACCGCGCCAATGGCCGCCGGCTGGGCAAGTTGCTCTACCAGGGCCGCTGGTTTGACCCGCAGTGCCTGATGCTGCGTGAAACCGCGCAGCGCTGGGTGGCACGGCCCATCACCGGCGAGGTGACTCTGCAACTGCGGCGCGGCAATGACTATTCGGTGATGGACACGGCCAGCCCCAACCTGACCTACCACCCCGAGCGCTTGACGATGGAAAGCGGCGCCGGCGCCTTCACCCCGGCCGACCGCATCGGCCAACTGACGATGCGCAACCTGGACATCCAGGACACCCGTCAGAAGCTGGGCATCTACAGCCAGGTCGGGCTGTTGGGGGCCGATTCTGATGGCGCCATCCCCCTGCTGGCCGGGCCGGCGGCCTGAGCCACGCCCGGCGGCCAAGCGGCTGCGCGGACTGCAGGCCCAGCCATTGGCTCAGCCACTGACGCGGTTGCGGCACGCCTGTCTGGACTGGTAGAGCAGCCGGTCCGCGGTGGCCAGCAGGTCAGACTCAGACGCCATGCCCGCCTGCACGCTGGCCACCCCCGGCGAGATGGTCTGGCCGTGCGCCACCGCAGGCGCGTTGGTATCGGTATCTGCTCCGCCAGCAGCGATGGGGCTGAACTGAAACCGTTGACCGGCTCCAGATCGCGCAGCAGCGCACGGCTGCCGGTAACGTGTATCGCAGCGTGCAGGCGGCTCAAACCCGGGCCGTCAACCTGCCAGTGGGCCGCCGCTGAGCGGCCCAGCGTGACCACACCCGCATCGAGCTGGATTTGCCGTCCCAGCGCAGGCCCGCTGTACACCACCAGGCAGCAGCGCTGCATGGCCCTGCGCTGGGGCTCCAGCATCAGGCGCAGATCGGCCTGGTGGACGGCGATGGTGGACGGGTCCCAGATGGGCATGCTCAAGCCGGGGCATGCTCAAGCCAGGGTGTGCAGCGCCTGCGCCAGGTCAGCCTGCAGATCGGCCACGTGCTCCAGCCCGATGGAAAAACGCACCAGGTGGCCGGGCAAGGCAGAACGGTTACTGCGCATGGCGCCCAGGTCATACGGCACCACCAGGCTGACCGGCCCGCCCCAGGAATAGCCGATCTTGAACAGCCGCAGCGCGTCGACAAATCCGTCCACCTGGGCGGGGGTCAGCGCAGCGTCCAACAGCACCGAGAACAGCCCCGCTGCCGCCGTGCAGGTGGCCGCCCAGTGCGCGTGGCCCGGTGCACCGGGCAGCGCCGGGTGCAACACCTGTGTAACTTGCGGCTGTTGGCCCAAAAACCGGGCCAGCGTGCGCGCTGCGGCATCGTGGGCGTGGTAGCGCAGCGCGATGGTAGGCAGACCACGCAGGATGAATTCGGCATCGTTGGCCGCCACGCCCAGGCCCAGTTGGCCATGCAGCTTGAGCATCTTGAGGTGCAGGGCCTCGTTGCGCGTCACCACCGAGCCCATCAGCACATCGGCGCCACCGGACGGGTAATTGGTCAAGGCCTGCATCACGATGTCCACACCCAGATCAAAGGCGCAAAAGGCAATCCCGGCGCCCCAGGTGTTGTCCAGCGCCACCAGCGCACCGCTGCTGCGGGCAGCGGCCACCAACGCCGGCAGGTCGGGGAATTCCATCGTCACCGAGCCCGGCGCCTCCAGCCACACCAGTTTGGTTTTTGCCGAGATTCGGGTGGCCAGGTCAGCCGGGTTCATCGGGTCATACAACTGGTGGCTGATGCCCCAGCGCGCCAGCACGTTTGCCGCCATGTCGTTGGACGGGCCGTAGACGTTGTGTGGCAGCAGCACCTCATCACCTTGCTGCAGCAGGCCCAGGTTGACATTGGTGATGGCGGCCAGTCCGCTGGGCGACAGGATGCAGAACCCACCACCCTCCAGCGCGGCCAAGCGTTCTTCCAGCAAATAGGTGGTGGGCGTGCCACGCAGGCCGTAGGTGTAGCCCGTCTTGGCGGTGTAGCTGCGGCTGCGCAGCGCGGCCACGCTGGGGAAGATCACGGTGGACGCCTTGAACACCCCGGGCGGCACCGCAACCCAGCTGTCTGGTGCCTGGTAGGGGTGGTGGATCAGGCCGGTGATCAGATCGTCGTGCGGGTTGGGCATGGCGGTGGGGGCGCAGGTTTCAAATGGACAACGGCATCAGACCGGCTGGCCGATCAGGTCGTGCCCGTCGGTGGCCACGATGCGGGCGCGGGTGAACTCACCCACCTTCAGCGTTTTGCTGGCTTTCTCGGGCGGCAACAGGCGCACGGTGCCGTCGATCTCGGGGGCGTCGGCGTAACGGCGGCCCGTGCCACCCTTGCGGCCCAGCGCCGGGGCGTTGTCGATCAGCACCTGCATGGTGGCGCCCACGCGGCGCTGCAGGCGGCTGATCGAAACCTCCTCAGCCACCGCCATGAAGCGGGCGCGGCGCTCTTCGCGCAACTCGGCCGGCAGCGCACCGGGCAGTGCGTTGGCGGCAGCGCCGTTGACGGGGGAATAGGCAAAACAGCCGGCCCGGTCAATTTGCGCCTCGCGCACAAAGTCCAGCAGGTGCTGGAACTCAGCCTCAGTCTCGCCCGGAAACCCGGCGATGAAGGTGGAGCGCACCACCAGCTCGGGGCAGGCGGCACGCCAGGCCAGCAGCCGGTCCAGGTTGCGCTCACCGCTGGCCGGGCGTTTCATGCGGCGCAGCACATCGGGGTGGGAATGCTGGAACGGCACGTCGAGGTACGGCAGCACCCGGCCGGCGGCCATGATGGGCAGCAGCTCATCCACATGCGGATAGGGGTAGACGTAATGCAGCCGCACCCAGGCGCCGTGGGCGGCGGCCAGGGTGGCCAGTTGCTCACACAGCTCGGTCATGCGGGTCTTGACCGGCCGGCCGTCAAAAAAGCCGGTGCGGTACTTCACATCCACGCCGT
>JANPOW010000384.1:0-18224 GCA_031428185.1 Betaproteobacteria bacterium
TGCCCCGGGCGCTGCGCATCGCCAGCGCCGCCACCAGCCACACGCTGTGCGCCAGTACCTTCATCTCGGGCCAAGACCCCGACCAGGTCTGGCAGCACGAGGTGCGGCCCGAGCCCGGCATGGGCCTGGTGGCCTGGGCGCTGCGCTGGCAGGTGGACGCGCAGCGGCGCGAGGTGCGCACCACCCTGGCCGGCATCGCCGCCAGCCGGGCTGTGTTGCGCCCGGGCGAGGGCTGTTTGCTGGTGCCAGGCGACGCCAACCCGCTTTCACCGCCACCAGCGCCATCAGCGCCATCAGCGCCACCAGCGCCATCACCGCCACCAGCCACGCTCGCGCTGCGAGCCATGCCAGCCATGCCAGCCGACCCGGCCGGCGAAACGCTGGTGCCGGCACCCGCCGGGCCGCTGCAACACGCTGTGGCAGCGGCGTTTGATGAGAACCCGCAGCGCCCCTTCAAACACACCCAGGCGGTGGTGGTGCTGCACCAGGGCCGGCTGGTGGCCGAGCAGTACGCGCCGGGTGTGGGCCTGCACAGCGCGCTGTCCGGCCACTCCATCAGCAAATCGGTGGCCCACGCGCTGGTGGGCGTGCTGGTGCAGCAAGGCCGGCTGTCTGCCAACCAGCCCGCCGTGCCGGCCTGGCAGCAGCCGGGTGATGCGCGTGCCGGCATCACGGTAGACCACCTGCTGCGCATGGCCAGCGGCCTGCCGCCAGACGAAACCAGCGGCGGCTGGGACGCCGCCACCCGCATGTGGTTTGACGAGCCCGACATGGCCGGCTTTGCGATGCAAGGCCAGCCCGAGGCGCCGCCCATGACCGTGTGGCACTACAGCAACCGGGGCGTGCTGCTGCTGTCGCGCCTGGTGCGTGACGGTGCCGGCGGCAGCGCCGCAGCGGTGCGCCAGTGGGCGGCTACGGGTCTGTTCCAGCCGCTGGGTATGCGCGATGTCACGATCCGGTTTGATGCCACCGGCACACCGGTGCTCAGCAGCGATGTGTATGCGTCAGCGCGGGATTGGGCCCGCTTCGGCCAGCTCTACCTGGACGACGGCTGGGCCAGTGGCCGACAAATCTTGCCGGCCGGCTGGGTGCAGCACGCCCGCACGCCCACGCTGGGCACCGGTTACGGTGCCGGCTTCTGGCTCAATACCACCGATACGCGCAATGAATGGGGCGGCCGCTGGGGCCTGCCCGGCGCACCGGTCGATGCCTTTTTTGGCCGTGGCCACCTGGGCCAGTACGTGGTGGTGGTGCCCAGCCGGCAGCTGGTGGTGGTGCGGCTGGGCTGGTCGCACCGGCCGGACGGCGAGATCACCAGCGTGGGCCGGCTGGTGGCCGGCGTGGTGCGCTGGGTGGACAGCGGCGCGGCCGCAGCACCAGCCGCCGGCGCCGGGCCGTGACACCCGGCCCGGCCTTGGCGCCTGCGGGGCAACGGCGTGGGTCCGGCTTGGCAAGGGCTTGGCAACGGCAGCGCCACTAAACTTCGACGCCCTCACCTGCAACGATGCCTGGCCCCGGCCCGGTCGTCCGCCGACCGCGCCATGAACCCCGACGCACAACAGCTTTGGCGCCACCCGCGCTGGGCCCTGGCCATGTTGCTGGCCTGCCTGGGCACGCTGGGGCCGTTTTCCATCGACACCTACCTGCCGGCGTTCTCGGGCATTGCCACCTCGCTGGGCGCCACGCCGGCCCAGATGCAGCAAACGCTGTCGGCCTACCTGTTCGGCTTTGCGCTGATGAACCTGTTCCACGGTGCGCTGTCCGACAGCTTTGGCCGCCGCCCGGTGGTGCTGGTGGGGCTGGCGCTGTTCACACTGGCCTCGCTCGGCTGTGCGCTGAGCCAGACGATTGCCCAACTGGTGGCCTTCCGGGCGCTGCAGGGCATGTCGGCGGGGGCGGGCATCGTGGTCTCGCGCGCCATCATCCGCGACATGTGCCCGCCTGAAGAGGCGCAGCGCCTGATGTCGCAGGTGACCATTTTTTTTGGTGTGGCGCCGGCCATCGCGCCCATGCTGGGCGGATTCTTTTTTGTCCACCTGGGCTGGCATTCCATCTTCTGGCTGCTGGTGGCGGTGGGGCTGCTGCTGCTGGCCATCAACGCCCGGTTTTTGCCCGAGACGCTGCATGCCAGCCAGCGCCAATCCTTTGCGCCCGGGCCGCTGATGCGGGCCTATGCCGACCTGGTGCGCAACCCGCGTTTTGTGCTGCTGGTATTTGCCAGCGGCGTGCCGTTCAACGGCATGTTTTTATACGTGCTGTCGGCGCCCGAGTGGCTGGGTACGCATTTGCGCCTGGGGCCGACACAGTTTTTCTGGTTCTTCGGCCTCACCATCAGCGGCATCATGGGCGGCGCGTTTGTCAGCGGCAGGCTGGCCGGCCGCATGCCGGCGCGGCGCCAGATCCGGCTGGGTTTTTCCATCATGCTGACGGTCTCGCTGCTCAACGTGCTGCTCAACCTGCTGCTGCCGCCGCACCCCGGCTGGGCCTTGCTGCCCATCGGCGTATTTGCCTTTGGCTGGGCGCTGATGGTGCCGGTGGTCACGCTGATGGTGCTGGACCTGGCGCCTGAGCGACGCGGCATGGCGTCGTCCCTGCAGGCCTGCGTCGGCAGCGCGGCCAACGGCCTGGTGGCCGGCGTGGTGGCCCCGCTCGTGATGCACTCCACCGTCGCGCTGGCGCTGGCCTCGTTTGGGCTGATGCTGGTGGGCATGGTGGCCTGGGTGTGGTTGCGGCGCTTGCCCGGTTGAGGGCCTGACTGCGCAGCCACAGCGGCCGCGGCGCTCAAGAAGCCCGCCCGGCCGCCGATAGCGCTGAGGTACAGGCCTGCTGCTTGCTGCAGGTGCTGCTGCTACCCCGCCGCACTTTTGCCTTGAGCCCACTGCCATGCACCCAAGCACCCGAAACCTTGCCCATCGACACGCCACCCGCCTGACCCTGGCCGCCGCTGTGGCCGCCGCGCTGCTGACTGCGTGGCCGGCCGAGGCCTCGGATGGCCATGCGGACCTTGCCAAATCGGCCAATGCCGAGCCAGCCAAGCCGGCGGGCAAGCCACCAGCCCCCGGCGTCGCGGTGGACCCGATGGACACGCTGCGCGAAAAGCTGGCCAGCAAGCTGGGCGCCGTCAAGGCGCCGGACGCGCCGTCGCCCTACGTGGTGCGGGTGGTCTCCAAATCGGGCGAGGCCGCGCATGGCAGCGCAGCAGTGGCCGAGGGCAAGCCGGCTGACGGTCACGGTGCGGCCGACAGCCACGGCGCCGCCAAGCCCAGCCGGCGCAGCGCCAGCAAATCCACTGCGCCTGCCGGGCATGGCGCTGACGGCCACGGGGGGGGAAGTGCTGCCGGCGCGGCGCATTGGGCCTACAACGGCGCCGGTGGTCCCGAGCAGTGGGGCGGCATGAAGCCCGAGTTCTCCGCCTGCGCCACCGGCAGCCGGCAAAGCCCCATCGACATCCGCAGCGGTGTGCGGGTTGATCTGGAGCCGATCCAGTTTGACTACCGGCCCACCGGATTCCGGGTGGTGGACAACGGCCACACCATCCAGGTCAACGTGGGGGGTGGCAACTCCATCGAGGTGCAGGGCCGGCGCTACGACTTGCTGCAGTTTCACTTTCACCGCCCGTCCGAAGAGCGCATTGACGGCCGCCAGTTCGACATGGTGGCGCATCTGGTGCACAAAGACCCTGAGGGCAGGCTGGCCGTGGTGGCCGTTCTGCTGGACCGGGGTAGCGCCCACCCGCTGGTGCAAACCGTGTGGAACAACCTGCCACTGGAGAAAAACACCGAGGTGGCGGCCAGCACCGCGCTCGACATGACCAACCTGCTGCCGGCCGACCGGCGCTACTTCACCTACATGGGCTCACTCACCACGCCGCCCTGCAGCGAGGGGGTGTTGTGGATGGTGATGCAGCAGCCGGTGCCCATCGCGGTGGACCAGGTCAACGTGTTTTCGCGCCTGTACCCGATGAATGCCAGGCCGATCCAGCAGGCCTCGGGCCGCCTCATCAAGCAATCGAACTGAGCTGCTGAGGCACCCGGCACTGTGGCGCTGGTCGGTGCGGGCAAGCAGGTGGTGATACTGCGGCCACCCCGACAACGCAGGAGCCGCTATGCATTTGTTCGTCCACCGACCATCGGCCCGGCCGCCGTTGCCCCGTCGCGCGGCCGCCTGGCTGGCCGTCGCATGCGCCTGCCTTGTCGCGGCGTGCGGCAGCGCACCGCTGCGCCCGCAGCCAGTGGCCCGTGGCGACACGGCGGCACTGCAGCGACAACTCGCCGCGTTCATCGACCACGAACTGGCGGCGCACCAGGTCATGGGCCTGAGCATCGCGCTGGTTGATGACCAGCGTGTGGTCTGGATGCACGGAGCCGGTTGGGCGGACGCTGCCGCACAGCGCCCTGCCGGGCCCGACACGCTGTACCGCGTGGGCTCGATCTCCAAACTCTTCACCGACACGGCAGCCATGCAACTGGTGGCGCAGCAGCGGCTGGCGCTGGACGCGCCGATCCAGCAGGCGCTCCCATCGTTTCGCATCCGCAGCCGCTGGGGCGGGCCGGCCATCACCGCGCGGCAGCTGATGACGCACCACAGCGGCCTGCCCGACATGCTGGGCGGCATGTGGGGCACGCCGGTGGGTGATTTCCGCAGGGTGGTGTCAGGCCTGGCGGATGAGCAGACGGCCGCGCCGGCGGGCCGGTCTTTTTCCTACTCCAACCTGGGCGTGACGGTACTGGGTGCGGCCATCGAGCGCCTGGCCGGGGCGCCCTTCGAGGCCCACCTGCAGCAGGCGGTGCTGACGCCGCTGGGCATGGCGGGCGCGTCCTTCAGTGCCGCCCCGGCGGACCACCCGCAGATGGCGCAGCCCTATCTCAAGCGCCAGCCGCAATCGGAGCCGGCGCTGCGCGACGTGCCCGCCGGCGGCCTGAACGCCAGCGTCAACGACCTGGCCAAGTTCATCGCGATGCAGTTTGCCGGCGGCCGCAACAGCCGGGGCGAAGTGGTGCTGCCCGAGGCCCAGTGGGCCGAGATGCTGCGGGTGCAAAACGCCGATGTGCCGCTGGACGTCGGCTTTGCGGTCGGGCTGGGCTGGATGCTCAGCACGCTGGGCAGCGACACGGTGCACGGCGGCGGGCCGGTGGCCCACCATGCCGGCGCAACGTTTTACTACCGCAGCCAGTTGATGATGCTGCCCGCGCAACGCCTGGGCGTGATCGTGGCGGCCAACGACGGCGCGGCCGGGCCGGTGGTCAACCGCGTCGCCCAGCGCGCGCTGGCGCTGCTGCTGGAGGCCACGACAGGCGTGACCCAGCCGGCGCCCGTCCCCGGCTTTGTGCCCGCTGCCCAGCCCTGGACAGCCGACGCGCTGCGCGCTTGCGTGGGCGACTACACAACGCCGGCAGGGGGCGTGCATGTCACGCTGCACGGCGGCCGGCTGCGCGCGCAGGTGGCTGACCGCACGCTGGACATGGTCGAGGGCGAGCACGGTGCCCTGGGCCTGCGCTACACGCTGGGCGGGCTGATCCCCATCGCGCTCGGCCCGCTGGACGCGCTGGGCATTGCCTGCCGGCGCATCGCCGGGCATGACGTGCTGGTGGCCACGCTGGACGGGCAGGACATGCTGGTCGGTGACCGCCTGCCCCCGGTGGCCGCCGCGCTGTCGCCGCCGATGGCGGCCGAGCCGGGGCGCTACCTGCCCGACACGGCGCCGGGCGAGCGCCCGATCTTCGACGCGGTGACGCTGGGTGTCACCGACGGCCGCTTTTGGATCCAGCCCCAGTTGAGCTCGGCCTTCGGCGGCGACGCATCGCTGCGCTTTCCGCTTGTGGCCTTGTCTGACGACGAGGCACTGCTGCCAGGCCCGCTGGCCGATGCCGGGCCGGTTATCAGCCGGGTGACGGGCGCAGATGGCACCGTGCGGTTCCGCTTTGCCGGGGCGACCTACCGCAAATCGGCACGCTGACAGGGTGGTGCGCCAGGCCCGCAGGCCCGGCCCGGGCCACGGCGCACTGTCGCGCGCACAACCGGCGACATTGGGCAACACCGCGCCACACCGCAGCACACCGCGCCACACCGCGCCACACCGCGCAACACACTGTTGACACAACGCTTTCACAAGCCCGTGTAAGTCCCTATTTTTAAATCACTTTTGCCCATCTGATGCCTTGAAGGAAGCCTGCTAAGTCATTGATGTGATTGATTTTTTGTGCTGTCGGCATGGCTTGCCCCCCTAAAACTGCGCTAAAGTGGAGTTTGGTGGGATGAGGTGGGGCAAAGTGGCAGATTTTGTATTCCAAGGCACGTCGGCGTTGACGCTGGATGGCAAGGGGCGGATGACCGTCCCTGCCCGCCATCGCGACGCGCTGGCCGCCTTGTGCGCCAATCAGCTCACGCTCACCCAGCACCCGGTGGGCTGCCTGCTGTTGTTTCCCCGGCCGGCTTGGGAGACCTTCCGCAGCCAACTGCTGGGCCTGCCGATGGAGGCCGACGGCTGGCGCCGCTTCTTCCTGGGCAGCGCGGTGGATATGGAGCTGGACAGCGCCGCCCGCACCCTGATCACGCCCGAGCTGCGCACCATGGCCGGGCTGGACAAGGACGTGCTGCTGCTGGGCATGGGTCACCGCCTGGAGCTGTGGGACACCAGCCGCTACGCCGCTCACCAGGCGCAGGTGATGGCCGGCCCCATGCCCGATGCCATCAAAGGCTTTGTCTTCTGATGGCCGCCAGCAAACCGTCCAAGCGCCCGCCACGCCGCGCGCTGCGTGACCCCGATGCCGTGGCTGCCCAGCCTGGCCAGCACATCACCGTGCTGCTGGCCGAAGCGGTGGACGCCGTGGCCCACAAACCCGATGGCATCTACGTCGACGGCACCTTCGGCCGGGGTGGTCACAGCCGCGCGCTGCTGGCCCGGCTGTCGCCCAGCGGCCGGCTGGTGGGGTTCGACAAAGACCCGCAAGCCGTGGCCGAGGGCCTGGCCCTGGCCGCCGCCGATCCGCGGTTCAGCATCGTCCACGAGGACTTTGCCGACATGGCGGCCGAGTTGGCCGCGCTGGGCATCCACCAGCTCGACGGTGTGCTGTTGGACCTGGGCGTCAGCTCACCGCAGATCGACGCGCCCGAGCGTGGTTTCAGCTTCCGCTTTGATGCGCCGCTGGACATGCGCATGGACACCACCCGCGGCCAAACCGCGGCCGAGTTTTTGGCCGGCGCCAGTGAGCGCCAGATTGCAGAGGTGATCCGTGACCACGGCGAAGAACGGTTTGCTGTACAGATTGCAAAGGCGCTTGTTGCTGGCAGGGATGGCGGCCAACCGGTGCGAACCACCTTCGAGCTGTCCAAAATCGTGGCTGCTGCGGTCAAGACCCGTGAGCCGGGGCAAAACCCCGCCACGCGCACCTTTCAAGCGCTTCGGATTCATGTCAATGCCGAGCTCACGGCGCTTGAGCAAGGTCTGAGCGCCGCGCTGACGCTGCTCGTGCCTGGCGGCCGGCTGGCCGTGATCAGCTTCCACTCGCTGGAAGACCGCATCGTCAAGACCTTCATCGCGCGTGAGAGCAAAGAGCTTGTCGACCCCCGCGCGCCCAGCTTTTATGCCCCGCCCAAGGCCATGAAGCTGCTGGCGCTGGGCCGCATCAAGCCGTCAGCGGCGGAGGTGGCTGCCAACCCGCGTGCCCGGTCGGCCACGCTGCGGGTGGCGCAGCGCACCGAGGTGCTGGCATGACACCGCCCGGCCGCCCGAAGGTGTCATACACCGCAATGCGCAGCATGGAGGTTTGGCAATGACCCGCCTCAACCTGGTTTTGCTGCTGCTGGTGATTGCCAGTGCGCTGGTGATGGTCAAGTCGGCTTACGACAGCCGCCGCCTGTTCAACGAGATTTTCCGCGCCGAGCAAGAGGCCAAACACCTGGCCGGTGAGCACCAACGGCTGGAGGCTGACCGCCAACTGCAGGCCACCAATCTGCGGGTGGAGCGCACCGCCCGTGAGCGCCTGAAGATGGCCACCGTGACGCCGGCCATCACCATGTACGAGGACCGGCCCGCCGCACCATCACCCGCCGCGTCCGCCGCATCCGCTGCTTTGATCAACCCCGCCGCGCCGCTGCTGTCGCCGCGCAGCGTTGGCGCCAGCCGATGAAAAAACTGCTCGCCCCATCCAGCGTGCGTGGTGTCAATTACGCCACCAGCCCACTGCTGGCCAGCAAAACGCCCAAATGGCGCAGCCGCTTCATCGTGGCGGCAGTAGGCCTGGGCTTTGCCGGGCTGATGGGCCGCGCGGCCTACATCCAGATCGCTGCCAGCGCGTTTTTCCAGGGTGAGGGTGACAAGCGCACCATCACCACGCTGGTGGTGCCGGCCAACCGGGGCCGCATCGTGGACCGTGGTGGCCAATTGCTGGCCACCAGCGTGCCGGTGCCCAGCGTGTGGGCCATCCCGAAGGATTTTCAAGCAACGGCTGAGCAGCGCGCCAAGCTGGCCCGGCTGCTGGCGATGGACAGCGCCGAGCTGTCGACCCGGCTGGCCGGGGGTGCCGGCAACTTTGCCTGGCTGCGCCGCCAGGCCGACAACGACACCTGGGCGCAAATCCAGGCCCTCGGCATCAAAGGCATCTACCAAAGCCGCGAATACCGCCGCCGCTACCCCGAGGGGGAATCGGCCGCCCATGTGGTGGGCTTCACCAACCTGGACGACCAGGGCCAGGAGGGCATTGAGCTGGCCTTTCAGAAACAACTGCAGGGCCACAACGGCGCCCGCGGTGTGGTGCGTGACCGCATGGGCCGGGTGGTGGACGACGTGGGTGACCATGTGGAGCCGGCCGACGGCGCCGACATCGCGTTGTCCGTTGATGCCAAAGTGCAGTTTTTTGCCTACCAGCGCGTGCGTGACGCGGTGGCCGAGCACAAGGCCAAGGCCGGCAGCGTGGTGGTGCTGGACGTGCAGACGGGTGAAGTGCTGGCCCTGGCCAACTACCCCAGTTACGACCCCGGTGAGCGTGCGCGGCGCAACGGTGAACAACTGCGCAACCGTGCGCTGACCGACATCTTTGAGCCCGGGTCCACCATGAAGCCGCTGGTCATGGCGCTGGCGCTGGAGACCGGCCGTGTCAAGCCCGAGCAGTTGCTCAACACCGCGCCGGGCAGCGTGACGGTCAGTGGCATTTCCATCAAGGATGCGCACCCGCACGCCGCGCTCACATCGCGCGAGATCATCCAGAAAAGCAGCAACATCGGCATCGTGCGCGTGGCCATGATGATGCAGCCGCGTGAGCTGTGGGAGCTGTACTCGGCGGTGGGCTACGGCCAGAGGCCGCAGCTCAACTTCCCCGGCGCTGTGACCGGCCGCCTGCGCCCGTTCAAGACCTGGCGGCCGATTGAGCAGGCGACGATGGCCTACGGCTACGGCCTGTCCGCGTCGCTGCTGCAAATGGCCCATGCCTACACCAGCTTTGCGCGTGACGGTGAGGTCATCCCCGTCAGCATGCTCAAGCAAGACCATCCGGTGTCCGGCCTGCGCGTGTTTTCAGCCGGCACCGCGCAAGAGGTGCGCCGCATGCTGCAAATGGCCGCCGGCCCGGGCGGCACCGGCAGCAAGGCCATGACCATCGGTTACTCGGTGGGTGGCAAAAGTGGCACCGCGCACAAGCAAGAAGGCCGGGGCTACGCCAGCAACAAATACCGCAGCTGGTTTGTCGGCATGGCGCCGATTGACAAGCCGCGCATCATCGTGGCAGTGATGGTGGACGAGCCGACCAACGGCAAATACTTTGGCGGCGATGTGGCCGCCCCGGTATTCAGCCAGGTGGTGCAGCAGACCCTGCGCATGATGAATGTGGCGCCCGATCTGGACGTCAAGCCCAGCGTGCTGGCCAAGGCCTTGCCGGCCGAGCCGGAGAGCTTCTGAATGACCATGCTGCTGGCCACCGCTGCACACGCCGCTGCCTGGTTGTCGACACGGGTGCGCGTGGCTGCCGCTGCGGATAGCGCCACCCTGCGCACCGACAGCCGGCAAGTGCGCCCCGGGGATGCCTTTATCGCCTGGCCAGGCTATGCGGTGGACGGCCGGCAGTACGTGTCTGCGGCGCTGGCCGCCGGCGCTGCGGCGTGTCTGGTGGAGGCCGACGGGCTGGCGGCGTTTGGCTTGGATGCTGCCGATGCACGCATCGCGGCAATGCCCGGGCTCAAGGCGGCCACCGGCGTCATCGCCGCCGCGTGGTTTGGCCATCCCGCAGCCCAATTGAACGTCATCGCCGTCACCGGCACCAACGGCAAGAGCAGCACCGCCTGGTGGACGGCACAAGCCCTCACTGCGCTGGGCCAGCGCTGCGGTGTGGTGGGCACGCTTGGGATTGGAGAACCACCGCTTGCAGCGGCGGGGGGAGAACCATCGCTGGGCACGTCACCCGGCACCATCCGATTCACCGGCCTGACCACACCCGACCCGGTGACGCTGCAAGCCGCATTCCGCCAGATGGCCGATGACGGTTTTGCGGCCTGCGCGATTGAAGCCTCGTCCATCGGCCTGGCCGAGCACCGGTTGGCCGGCACACCCATCACGGTGGCGCAGTTCACCAACTTCACGCGCGACCACCTGGACTACCACGGTGACATGGCCGCTTACTGGGCCAGCAAGCGGGCCTTGTTCAACTGGCCCGGCCTGCAGGCGGCGGTGCTCAACATCGACGATGGGCAAGGCACCGACCTGGCTGCTGAATTGGCGGCGGCAGCAGCCGCAACAGGCCTGCAACTGTGGACCACCTCGGTCAGCAAACCAGCACGTCTGCACGCTGCAAATCTGCGTTATGTTGACGGTGGCCTGGCCTTCACGCTGCTGGAGGGTGACACCACGGCGGCGGTGCAATCCACCCTGATCGGTGACTACAACGCCAGCAACCTGCTGGCCGTGCTGGGCGCGCTGCGGGCACTGGGCGTGCCGCTGGCCCAGGCCGCAGCGGTGGTGCCGCGCCTCACACCCGTGCCCGGCCGCATGGACCGCGTCAGCACGGCAGCCGGCCAGCCCGAGCTGGTGGTTGACTACGCCCACACGCCCGACGCGCTGGACAAGGCCCTGGCCGCACTGCGCCCGCTGGCCGCCGCACGCGGTGGCAAGTTGTGGTGCGTGTTTGGCTGCGGTGGGGGCCGTGACGCCAGCAAGCGGCCGATGATGGGCGCCATCGCGCACCGGCTGGCCGATGTGCTGGTGCTGACCAGCGACAACCCGCGCCATGAAAAGCCCGCACTGATCCTGGCCCAGATCCTGGCCGGCATCTGTGATGCGGACGGGGTGGCGGTGATCGAGGACAGGCGTGCTGCCATCACCCACGCCGTGGCCAGTGCTGCGGCCAACGATGTGGTGCTGGTGGCCGGCAAAGGCCATGAGGACACCCAAGACGTGGCCGGCCACAAGCGGCCGTTTCTGGATGCCACCGTCGCCGCTGAGGCGCTGGCGTTGCGGGGCCTGGCATGAGCAAACCAACCCCGCTGATGCGCCTGGCCCAGGCCCACGCGCTGCTGCCCGGCAGCGTGTTGGTCGGCGATGCGTCCACCCCGCTGCTGCGTGTGCACAGCGACACCCGCAGCCTGCGCGCTGGTGATTTGTTTGTGGCGCTGCGCGGTGACAACTTTGACGCCCACAGCTTTTTGCCACAAGCCAAGGCCGCCGGTGCCGCCGCCGCGCTGGCTGAGCACGGCTTGCAAGCCGCCGGCCTGCCCGGCCTGCAAGTGCCTGATGTGCTGGTCGCGCTGCAGCAACTGGCCAGCGCTTGGCGCAGCCGCCTGCACCTGCCACTGATCGCGGTGGCCGGCAGCAACGGCAAAACCACCGTCACCCAGATGGTGGCCGCCATCCTGCAGGCCTGGTTGGGTGATGCGGCACTGGCCACCGCCGGCAACTTCAACAACCACATCGGCGTGCCGCTGCAAGTGCTGCGCCTGCGCCAAGACACTGGGCTGCAGCACCGCGCCGCTGTGCTGGAACTGGGCATGAACCACCCCGGTGAGATTGCGCTGCTGGCGGCCATCGCCCAGCCCACCATCGCACTCGTCAACAACGCCCAGCGTGAGCACCAAGAGTTCATGGCCAGCGTGCTGGCCGTGGCGCAGGAGAACGGCGCCGTCATCAGTGCCCTGCCGGCCGACGGCGTGGCGGTGTACCCGGCTGACGACGACCACGCGCCGGTCTGGCGCGCCCTGGCCGGCAAGCGCCGCCAACTCACGTTTGCACTGCACGGCCCGGCCGATGTCACCGGCCAAGCCCACTGGCAAACCGCCGGCACCCTGACCGACCCCAACCCGCATTGGCAACTGCACCTGCGCTGCCCGGCCGGCACCGCCAACCTCACGCTGCAGGTGGCGGGCCAGCACAACGTGCACAACGCGCTGGCCGCCGCCACCGCCGCACTGGCCGCCGGTGCGCCGCTGGCGGCAGTGGCGCAAGGCCTGCAGGCCTTTCGCCCGGTCAATGGCCGCTCACAGACCAGCCTGCTGCAACTGGCCGGTCAACCGGTCACGCTGGTCAATGACAGCTACAACGCCAACCCCGACTCCGTGCGCGCGGCCATCCGCCTGCTGGCCAGCCTGCCCGGCCCACGCTGGCTGGTGCTGGGCGACATGGGCGAGGTGGGCAACCAAGGCCAGTCCTTCCA
Source organism: Betaproteobacteria bacterium (assembly GCA_031428185.1). GTDB lineage: Bacteria > Pseudomonadota > Gammaproteobacteria > Burkholderiales > Burkholderiaceae_C > Pseudaquabacterium. Next base: position 12,633 of record JANPOW010000384.1, read on the forward strand.
TACCGAGGTGGGCCAATTTGCCCGCAGCGCTGGCATCGAGCACTGCTGGACGGTGGGCGCAATGTGCGCAGATACCGCCACCGCGTTTGGCCTAACCGCGCAACACTTCCACCAAGTGCCGGCGCTGATCGCCGCGCTGCAACACGCACCGGCGGCACGCTCGGTGCTGGTCAAAGGCTCCCGTTTCATGCGCATGGAAACCGTGGTCAGCGCGCTGCAGCAACGCAGCGCCGACACCCAGGCTGGCAAGCTCGCCGGAGGTGACCATGCTGCTTAGCCTGTCGCAGTGGTTGCTCACCCAGTTCCCCGAATGGGGGTTTCTGCGCGTGTTCCAGTACATCACCTTCCGGGCGGTGATGTCGTCGATGACAGCATTGCTGATCGGCTTGTCGCTGGGCCCGCTGGTGATCCGCAAACTCACCGAGCTCAAGATCGGCCAGCCCATCCGCGACTACGGCATGCAAAGCCACCTGGCCAAGCGTGGCACGCCCACCATGGGCGGTGCGCTGATCCTGCTGGGCATCGGCGTGGCCACCTTGCTGTGGTTTGACTGGACCAACCGCTTCGTCTGGGTGGTGATGCTGGTCACCTTTGGTTTTGGCGCGGTGGGCTGGGTGGACGACTGGCGCAAGGTGGTGCACAAAGACCCGGAGGGCATGCGATCGCGCGAGAAGTTTTTCTGGCAGTCGGTGATCGGCCTGATCGCCGCGCTCTATTTGGCGTTTTCAGTGTCTGAGACCACCAATCTGCGGGTGTTGGAGCTGTTTTTGCGCTGGGTGCAAAGCGGCTTCTCGAACGACCTGCCGCCCAAGGCCGACTTGATGCTGCCGTTTTTCAAGACGGTGAGTTACCCGCTGGGCGTGTTTGGCTTCATCACGCTCACCTACTTTGTCATCGTCGGGTCCAGCAATGCCGTCAACTTCACCGACGGGCTGGACGGCCTGGCCATCATGCCGGTGGTGTTGGTGGGTTCGGCGCTGGGCATCTTTGCCTACGTCACCGGCAATGCGGTGTATGCCAGATACCTGCTGTTCCCGCACATCCCGGGCGCGGGTGAGTTGTTGATCTTTTGCGGCGCGCTGGCCGGTGCCGGCCTGGCGTTTTTGTGGTTCAACGCCCACCCGGCGCAGGTGTTCATGGGCGACGTGGGCGCGCTGTCGCTGGGCGGTGGCCTGGGCACGGTGGCGGTGATCACCCGGCAAGAAATTGTGCTGGGCATCCTGGGCGGCGTGTTTGTGGCCGAGGTGCTGTCGGTGGTGCTGCAGGTGGGCTGGTTCAAGTACACCAAGAAAACCACCGGCACCGGCCGGCGCCTGTTCAAGATGGCACCGCTGCACCACCACTTCGAGAAAAGCGGCTGGACCGAAACCCAGGTGGTGATCCGGTTCTGGATCATCACGATGCTGCTGTGCCTCATCGGCTTGGCCAGCCTGAAGCTCCGATGACAACGGCCCCCACGGTCACGCCGTTCGCTGCCCCCCCAGTGGGCGCGCAGCCGCCTTGGAGCGGCCCGGCGGCGTCTGCCCACCTTGCCAACCTGCACGTGCTGGTGCTGGGCCTGGGTGAGTCCGGCCTGGCGATGGCGCGTTGGTGCGCGCGTGGCGGCGCGCAAGTCAGCGTGTGGGATTCCCGTGAGCAAGCGCCGCAAGCCGCTGCGCTGTGCGAGGCTGTGCCCGGCGCCACGCTGCGTTGCGGGGTGTTGACGCTTGACGACTTGGCCGGTGTGCAACTGGTCTTGAAAAGCCCCGGCCTGGCACCATCCGATGGCCGCGTCGCTGCGCTGTTAGACGCCGCCCGCGCCAGCGGCATCGCAGTGGCCGGTGAACTGGATTTGTTTGCCCGCGCACTGGCCGACCTGAAGATTGATCGCGGCTACGCCCCCAAAGTGCTGGCCATCACCGGCACCAACGGCAAGACCACCACCACGGCCATGTGCGCGCTGCTGGTGGCGCGCTGCGGCCGTCGGGTGGCGATGGCCGGCAACATCGGCCCGACCCTGCTGGACACCCTGTCCGCAGCGCTGGACCTGGAGCCCGAGGTGCTTGAGGCCGGCGCGGGTGCCGAGCCGGTTGAGCCGGTCAATGCCGCTGCGGCGATGCACGCTGGTGAAGCCACCGGGCCGGTGCAAGCCGCGCAGGCCAGGGGCGCTGAATCTGCTGCCGACGCACCAACCGCTGTACAGGCCGAAGACGACAGCCCCCTGCAACTGGCCCCACCGCCGCCCGCCGCGCCCGTCTTCCAGCACCTGCCTGAGGTCTGGGTGCTGGAGCTGTCGAGCTTTCAACTGGACAACGTGCGTGGATTTCAGCCCGACGCCAGCGCGGTGCTCAACATCACCCAGGACCACCTGGACTGGCACGGCAGCATGGACGCCTATGCCGCCGCCAAGGCCCGCATTTTTGGCGAGCACTCGGTGATGGTGCTGAACCGCGATGACTTGCGTTGTGAGGCCATGGTGCCGGCGCCCGTCATCGTGAAGGGCGGCCGTGGCCGGCCCAGCAAATCCGTCGGCGCCAAGGTGTTGCGCTTTGGTCTTGGCGCACCGCAGCGGCCGGGTGACTTTGGCCTGGTGGAGGAGGGCGGCATGGCCTGGCTGGTGCGGGCGCGTGAGGTGGATGAAACCCTCAAACGCAGGAAAGATGCCGACGAAGAGATCAGCCTGCAACGCCTGATGCCCGCCGACGCGCTGCGTGTGCGTGGCCGCCACAACGCTGCCAACGCGCTGGCCGCACTGGCGCTGGCGGTGGCCATCGGCTGCCCGCTGGCACCCATGCTGCATGGCCTGCGTGAATACACCGGTGAGCCGCACCGGGTTGAATTTATCGCCCGCGTGGGCGGGGTGGACGTGTACGACGACAGCAAGGGCACCAACGTGGGCGCCACCGTGGCGGCCCTGCGTGGCCTGGGTGCAGACCAGGCGCCGGCCAAACTGGTGGTGATCTTGGGCGGTGACGGCAAGGGCCAGGACTTTGCCCCGCTGGCCGACCCGGTGGCGCGTTTTGCCCGCGCCGTGGCCCTGATCGGGCGGGATGCAGCCACCATCGCTGCCGCGCTGCAAGCCGACCCAGGCGCTGACGCGGTGCCGCGCCAACAGCACCTTGATCTGAACGCTGCCGTGGCGTGGGGCTTGGCCCAGGCACAGGCCGGCGATGCGCTGCTGCTCAGCCCGGCCTGCGCCAGCCTGGACATGTTCCGCAACTACAGCCACCGCGCCGACGTGTTCATTGCGGCAGTGCAGGCCCACGCCGCCGAGTTGGGGGAGACGCTGACATGAGCACACTCACCCAACGCTTCAGCCTGTTGGCCTGGCTGCGCCGTTTCAAACCGAATGGCGCTGACGCCGATAACAAACTGCCCATCCGCAATTGGGACGGTGCACCCAACAACCAATCGGCGCGCATTTCGGGCTTCGATCAGGCGCTGGTGTGGTGTGTGATTGCCCTGCTGGCACTGGGCCTGGTGATGGTCTATTCGGCCAGCGTGGCGCTGCCCGACAGCCCCAAATACGCCCGCTACGCGCCCACGTTTTTCCTCAGCCGGCATGCGCTGTCGCTGCTGATCGCGTTTGTGGCCGCGCTGCTGGCGGTGCAGGTGCCCATCAGCATCTGGGAGACCTGGGCGCCGCGCATCTTTGTGCTGTCGCTGTTGCTGCTGGCCATCGTGCTGATCCCGCATGTGGGCAAGGGTGTCAACGGCGCACGCCGCTGGTTGCCGCTGGGGCTGATGAACTTCCAGCCCAGTGAGCTGGCCAAGCTGGCCATGGCCATGTATGCCGCCAGTTACATGGTGCGCAAGATGGATGTGAAAGAGCGCTTCATCAAAGCCGTCTGGCCCATGGCACTGGCGTTGGGATTTATCGGTGTGCTGCTGCTGGCCGAGCCCGACATGGGCGCTTTTGTGGTCATTGCGCTGGTGGCGCTGGGCATCTTGTTTTTGGGCGGTGTCAACGGCCGCATGTTCTTCCTGAGCTTTGCGGTGCTGCTGGTGGCCTTTGGTTTGATGATTGCCACCAGCCCGTTCCGGCGTGAGCGCATCCTGGCCTTTGTCAACCCGTGGGACCCGGTGTATGCCGCCGGCAAGGGCTACCAGCTCACCCACTCGCTGATCGCGTTTGGCCGGGGTGAGATAACAGGCCAGGGCCTGGGTGGCAGCCTGGAAAAACTGCACTACCTGCCCGAGGCCCACACCGACTTTTTGATGGCGGTGATCGGTGAAGAGCTGGGCTTCATCGGCGTGGCCGCCGTGATCCTGGCCTTCTTCTGGCTGACCCGCCGCATCTTTGTCATCGGCCGCCAGGCCGTGGCACTGGACCGGGTGTTTGCCGGCCTGATGGCCCAAGGCATCGGCATCTGGATGGGCGGCCAGACCCTCATCAACATGGGTGTCAACCTGGGCGCACTGCCCACCAAAGGCCTGACGTTGCCGCTGCTGAGCTACGGTGGTTCGGCGATTCTGATGAACATGATTGCGCTGGCGATCGTGGTGCGGGTGGATGTTGAGAACAGACAGCTCATGCGCGGAGGCCGCGCATGAACGCGATGGGCGGCACGCACATCGCATCGGCGCGTAGCGCCGGCGGGCTGCTCCGGCGCAGCCAGAACAGACAACTCATGCGCGGGGGCCGCACGTGATGCCGCACCTCGTCATCATGGCGGCCGGCACCGGTGGCCACATCATCCCGGGCTTGGCTGTGGCGCGTGGGGTGCAGCGCCGGGGCTGGACGGTGAGCTGGCTCGGCACGTCCACCGGCATGGAAAACACGCTGGTGCCGCCCACCGGCATCACGCTGGACACCCTGGCCTTCACCGGCCTGCGTGGCAAGGGTTTGCTGCACACGCTGGCTGGGCTGTTGCGTCTGCTCAAGGCGTTGTGGGACACGGCGGCCATCTTGACCCGCCGGCGTGCCGACGCGGTGTTGGGCATGGGCGGTTATGTCTGCCTGCCGGGTGGGCTGATGGCCGGCCTGCTGCGCAAGCCGCTGATGCTGGTCAACGCCGATGCCGCGCTGCTGCTGTCCAACAAGGCCTTGCTGCGCGTGGCCCGGCGGGTGGCGTTTGGTTTTGACGGCCCGGCGGCGCACATCCCGCAAGGCTTGGTCACCGGCAACCCGGTGCGGGCCGAGATTGAAGCACTGCCCGCGCCGGCTGTGCGTTATGCCGGCCGCACCGGCCCGCTGCGCCTGCTGGTGGTGGGTGGCAGCCTGGGGGCCCAGGTGCTCAATACCATCGTGCCGGCGGCGCTGGCTCTGCTGCCCGCAGGTGTGCGGCCGCAAGTGGTGCACCAGACCGGCACGGCCCGGTTGGATGCGGTGCGTGCGGCTTACGCCCAGCACGGCATCGCTGCTGAAGTGCTGCCCTTCATCGACAACATGGCCAACCGCCTGGCTGATTGCGACCTGATCGTCTGCCGCGCCGGTGCGGTCACCGTCAGTGAGCTGTGCGCCGCCGGTGTGCCCAGCCTGCTGGTGCCGCTGGTCGTCAGCACAACCGCCCACCAGCGCGACAACGCCGAGTACCTGGCGGCACGCGGCGCTGCGCTGCACCTGGTGCAGCAAGCGCTGACGCCGGCATCGCTGGCTGAGCAATTGCAAGC
>JANPOW010000385.1:0-5332 GCA_031428185.1 Betaproteobacteria bacterium
TGCGGCAGTGGACGTGGTGCACCTGATCTACCGCAGCAAGCACTACGAGAGCCAGTCCAAAGACTATGAGTTTTCGCGCCTGTCGATGCAGGAGCACTGGGCAAGTGGACAAGCCGACATGGCCCACACCCTGCATGACCCACGCTGGCTGCAGCGCCAGCCCAGCGCCACAGGGGTGCGGGTGTTTGACTTGACGGCACGCTAGATTGCCGGCCAGGCACGCCATGCACGCCATGCAGAATGGCCCGATGGCCACTGCTGACCCGTCCACCGATCTGCGCCTGCTGGTGGCCGGCGCCGCCCAGGGTGATGCCGGCGCCACCGATCAGCTCTTCAGCCAGCTCTACCAGCAGTTGCACCGCCTGGCCCGGCGTGAGGCCAACCGGCATGGCCCGCAGGCCACGCTGGGCGCCACCACCTTGCTGCACGAGGCCTACCTGGACATCGCCCGGCGCGACGCGCTGGTGTTCCCCAGCCAGGGGCATTTCATGGCCTACGCCGCGCGCGCCATGCGTGGCCTGGTGATTGACCGGGTGCGTGAGCGCCACGCGCAAAAACGCGGTGGTGGCCTGCACATCACGTCGCTGGACACCGAGATGGCCGAGTCTTGCCCGCAGCCCGAGTTGCTGGACGGCATTGGCGAAGCGCTGGATGCGCTGGCCCAACTGGAGCCCGCACTGGCCCAGGTGGTGGACCTGAAGTTCTTCTGCGGTTTTTCCATGCTGGAGATTGCCCAGCTCACCGGCAGCTCCGAGCGCAGCGTGCAGCGCCAGTGGGAGAAAGCGCGCGGGCTGCTGTACCGGGCCATGCAGCCGGGCTGAGGCCCCCCAATTGGGGATGGCCGTGCCCGGCCTTGGCGGGTTTGCCGCCTGGCTTGCGATGTCTCAGGTGCCGCCGCTTTGCGCGGCGCACCCAGGAGACGCCATGCACCGCCCCACGCCCAGGCCGCCAACCACGCAACAGCAGCCGCAACAACGGCCACCACAAGGTCGGCCACAACGCCAACAACAACCTCGGCCACACCAGGCCCTGCGCCCCCTGGCCCGCGCCATCACCCGCGCAGTCAGCCGCACCATCAGCCGCACCGCCGCCTGCGCCTTGGCCACCATGCCGGCGGCCTGGGCCGGTGGGGTGCGCTTTGATGTGCTGGTGCTGCCCGCCAACCCGGGCTTTGCCCAGGCTGTGACGGGCATCAATGCCAGCGGCGTGCTGGTGGGCCATGAATTTGCGCTGCGTGGGCAGTCCACCGTGTTCCGGTTTGACAACGGCAGCTACAGCCTGCTGCCCAAGCCGGCGCAGGAGTCGGCCGCGCCCACCGGCGTCAGCGACAACGGCCTGGTGGTGGGCAGCAGCGGCGTGCCTGGCCGCACCCAGGCGGGTTATTTCGGCACGGTGTTCAGCCCCATCGCCGGCTTGCCGGTGGGCACGGGGGGCAGCAGTTTTGCCACGGCCATTGATACCGCCGGGCGCAGCGTGGTGGGCCAATCCATCCTGGGCAGCACGGTGCGCAGCTGGATCAATACCAGCGGCGCGCTGGTTGAGATCCCGCTGATGCGCAACCCGGTGGCCATCAACAGCGCCGGCCAGGTGGCGGGTGATCTGGCGGTGGCACACCGGCCCAAGGCCGCGCTGTACAGCAACGGTGCCACCCGAGAACTGGGCACGCTGGGTGGTGTGGGGTCTTGGGTGACCGGGCTGAATGCCAGTGGCACGGTGGTTGGTGCGTCTGAGTTGGCCGGCCCGGGCACGGCCGGTTTTGTGTATGACAGCACCGGCCTGCGTGCCACCCAGGTGGCGGCAGGGTTTGACAGCTTTTTGCCCGCCGGCATCAATGACGCGGCGCAGATGGTGGGGCAGGGCGTGAACCGCAACAGCGGGGCCACGGCGGTGCAACTGGCTGCCGGTGTGGGCGCCACCCCGGTGGACCTCAATGCCTACCGCAGCGCTGCCGCCACAGACCTGCTGGCGCTGGCCACGGCCATCAATGCCAGCGGCCAGATCGCCGGCCTGTGCGCCAGCAACCGGGCGTGCCTGCTCACCCCCACCGGCACGCTGGCCTGGGCCGCCAACGGTGGTGGCAGTTTTGGCGACGCCCGCCAGTGGGACAGCGGCCTGGGCTTTGCGCCCAACCGCCATCTGGATGTGCTGATTGCGCCCGCCGCCGCCGCCACCGTGCTGGCCAGCCTGGGCGCCGAGATGAAAAGCCTGGTGGTGGGCACCACCACCCAGGGCGCCAGCCTGGCCACGCTGCAGTTGGCGCAGGGTGCCCGGCTGGCCACCAGCGCCGGCCCCGTGCGCATCGAGCGCAGCGGTGTGCTGCAGGGTGACGGGGTGCTGGCCGGTGGCCTGCTCAACCGGGGCACGCTGCAGGGCACGGCCGCCACGCCGCTGCACATCAGCGTGGAGGGCACGCTGGACAACCAGGGCCTGATCACCGGCAGCGGGCGCATCAACGCCAACCTCATCAACCGGGGCAGCAGCCCGGGTGTGGCGGCGGGCATGCGGGTGGGCGCGGGTGAGCTGCTCACCCTGTCCGGCACGGCGCACAGCGGCGCCGATGGGTCGGTGCTGGAGGTGCGCCAGGGTGGTGAGCTGCGCATCGAGGGCAACTACACCGCCCAGGCCGGCAGCTTCATCCGGCTGGACAACGCCACGCTGCGGGTGGCTGGGCTGCTCAACGCCAGCACGGTGCAGGTGGGTTTTGGCGGCGCCAGCATTTTTGGCGACGTGGTCAATTCGGCCGGCAGCAACAACGGCCGCATCATCGCGTCGGGTGGCTCGGCGCTCACCTTCTGGGGCCGGCTGGCCAACCACAACGAGGTGCGGGCGGCGGCTGGTGCGCACATCGTCTACTTTGGTGATGTCAGCGGGCCCGGCAGCTTTACCACCCAGGGCGCGGGTGCCTACCACCGGTTTGAAGCGGGCTACAACCCGGGGGGCAGCGCCACCACCACCACCGCAGCGGTGGACATCGGCAATGCCGAGTTCAACAACACCCTGGCGCTGGACCTGGCCGGCACCCAGGCCGGCAGCGGTTTTGACCAGATCCACTTTGCCGGCAGTGTGCTGTTTGACGGCCAGGCCAGCCTGCTGCTCAGGCTGCAGGGCGGGTTTGCGCCGTCGGCCGGTGACCACTTTCAACTGTTTGACTACAGCCAGGCGCCTGACGGCCAGTTCCTGGCGCTCAGCCTGCCCATGCTGGCGGACGGCCTGGCCTGGGACAGCAGCGCGCTGTACACCCAAGGCACGCTGAGCGTGGGCAATGTGCCTGAGCCCGCATCAGCCGGGCTGCTGCTGGTCGGGGCCGGCCTGTTGCTGCTGCAGCGCCAGCGCCGGCGCGCGGTCCAACACCCCGGCGCGGTGGATGTGCGCTGACCGGGCCGGCCTGCGCCCAGGGCACTGCACAATCTTGTGGTGAGCCTCCCTGACCCCGCACGCTGGTCGCGCCTGAGCCCGCTGCTGGATGCGCTGCTGGACCTGCCGTTGGCCGACCGCGCCGCAGGGCTGGCCGCCATGCAGCAGGCTGCGCCCGATCTGGCGGATGAGCTGGCCCGTCTGCTGGACGACAGCGGCCAGGCCCAACACCACGGCTTTTTGGCCGGTGCAGTGCCGGCCCCCGGTAGCGCCGACGACACCAGCCTGGCCGGCCACCGCCTGGGCGCTTATGTGCTGGAGGCCCCGCTGGGCCAGGGTGGTGGTGGCAGCGTGTGGCGGGCGCGGCGTGAGGACGGCCGCTTTGACGGCGCGGTGGCCATCAAGCTGCTGCACCTGTCGCTGGTGGGCCGGGCCGGGGCCGAGCGCTTCAAGCGCGAGGGCCAGATCCTGGCGCGCCTGACCCACCCGCACATCGCCCACCTGCTGGACGCCGGTGTCACCGCCGGTGGCCAGCCCTACCTGGTGCTGGAGCTGGTGCAAGGCCAGCGCATTGACCAGCACTGCGACCAGCGCCAGCTGGGCATCCCGGCGCGGCTGGCGCTGTTTGGGGATGTGCTGGACGCAGTGGCCCATGCCCACACCCACGGCGTGATCCACCGCGATCTCAAGCCGGGCAACATCCTGGTCACCGATGCAGGGCAGGTCAAGCTGCTGGACTTTGGCATTGCCAAGCTGCTGGCCGACGAGGCCGACAGCGCTGACGCCACCGCACTGACCCGCGACGGCGGCCGCGCCCTGACACCCGACTACGCCGCGCCCGAGCAACTGCGCGGGGACGGCGTGACCACCGCCACCGACGTCTACGCACTGGGCGTGCTGCTGCACCAGTTGCTCACCGGCCGCCACCCCACCGCAGCGGCTGGTGCGGGCGCTGCCGAGGTGATGCGCGCCACCCTGGAGGTGCAGCCGCTGCGGCCGTCGCGCAGTGTGCTGCTGCCCCAGCCCACGCCGGCCGGCGTGGTCGATACACCAGCGGACGGTGCCACCCCGGCCACCACCGACCTGGCGGCCCAGCGCAACAGCACGCCGCAGCGCCTGGCGCGGGCGCTGCAGGGTGACCTGGACACCATCGTGCTGCGCACCCTGGGCAAGCTGCCGGCTGAGCGCTACCCCACCGTGGTGGCACTGGCGGAAGACTTGCGCCGCCACCGCGCCCACCAGCCGGTGCTGGCCCGGCCCGACGCGCTGGGCTACCGCGTGGCCAAGTTTGTACGCCGCCACCGGGGCGCGGTGGCGGCCGGTGCGCTGGTGGGCCTGGCCACCGTGGTGGGTGTGGCCGGCACGGTGTGGCAGGCCAGGCAGGCGCAGCAGCAGCGCCTGATTGCCGAGCACCAGAAAACGCTGGCCGAACAACAAGCCCAGCGTGCGCTGGACGAATCCGACCTGGCCAGCGCCATGAGCCGGCTGGTCTCGGTGGCGCTGGGGCCGGTGTCTGACAAACCGGTGCTGGTGGCCGACGTGTTGACCCGCGGCCAGGCCATTGCCGAGCGGCAATTTGCCAGCACACCCCGGGTGCAGGCCCACTTGCTGCGCCAACTGGGCGTGATGTGGGCCGAGGGCGGTGATTGGGCGCGCACCCACGCGCTGCTGCAGGCGTCCCGCGCCGCAGCGCTGCGGGCGGGTGACGCCCTGCAGGTGGCCGAGGCCGACTGCGTGCTGGCCATCGTGGCGGTCTACCAGGGTGATTTCATCCAGGCTGACACGCTGGTGACGGCCGGCCTGGCCGTGGCACGTGCCAGCACCAGCACCAGCACCAGCACCAGCACCAGCACCAGCACCAGCACCAGCGCCAGCGCCAGCGCCAGCGCCAGCGCCAGCGCCAGCGCCAGCGCCAGCAGCCGTGCCGCCCAGCGCCAGCCCCGGCACGCCCAGCAGCCAGTCGCGCCTTCGCATCTCC
>JANPOW010000386.1:0-6461 GCA_031428185.1 Betaproteobacteria bacterium
GGCTGCGAAACGGCCTCAGCGGTCCATTTTTTACCGGCTTTTTGTCCCATAGTTGAACTATGGGCCTGCAAATCCGGCAAAAACTGTCCTCGCTGGGGCCGTTTCTCGCTATCGACGCCCCAAGTCCGACAGGCTCCTAGACCCCGGGGCGGCAGGCTTGGTGTTGACCGCCTGCGCCAGCGCCACATATTCGGCCACAGACACCTCTTCGGCACGCCGCTGCACGTCAAACTGGCCGCCAAAGCCCTGCGCATCCAGCCAGCGGCCCAGGGTGTGGCGCAGCAGTTTGCGGCGCTGTGAAAACGCCAGCATGACCAGCGCTGCCAGCCGCGCCTCGTCCAGCAGCGGCGGGTTGGCCAGCGGGCGCATGCGCACGATGGCCGATTGCACCCGGGGCGGCGGGTCAAATGCGGTGGGTGCCACGTCAAACAGCGACTCGATGCTGTAGCGCCACTGCAGCATCACCGTGAGGCGGCCAAAATCAGTGTTGCCAGGACGGGCCGCCATGCGGTCCACCACCTCTTTTTGCAGCATGAAATGCTGGTCCTGCACCCGGTGCACCACTGCCAGCAGGTGGAACAGGATGGGTGTGGAGATGTTGTAGGGCAGGTTGCCGATCACGCGCAGTTTGGCGCCGGCGTTGGCCATATTGGCCAGCGCGGCAAAGTCAACCGTCAGCGCGTCGGCCTCGATCACGGTGACGCCTTGGCGCTCACGCCAGCGCTTGGCCAGGTCGCGGTCCAGCTCAATCACGGTGAGGGCGCCGCAACGCTCCAGCACCGGTTGGGTCAGGGCGCCCAGGCCGGGGCCGATCTCGACCAGCGACTCGCCGGGCTTGGGTGCGATGGCGCGCACGATGGCGTCAATCACGCCACCGTCGGTCAAGAAGTGCTGGCCAAAACGCTTGCGCGCGGTGTGCGCCATCACGGCTTTGGCGTGGTGTGCGCCATCACAGCTTTGGCGCGGTGTGCGCCATCACAGCGGCGGCTCGCGCAGTTCGATATAGGCGCGCAGGCGCAGTTCTTTGGCCCAGTCCAGATAGGCCTGCTCGTACTTGGCTTCGCGCAGTTGCGCGCGGGCCTGCTCGCGCAGCTCTTTGGGGTCAACCGAGTTGCTGCGGCGCTCCACCACCTGGATCAGGTGCACACCAAAACGCGAGACCACTGGCGCTGAGATGCCACCGGGCGCCAGCTTGGCCATGGCTTCTTCAAACTCGGGCACAAACTGGCCGGGTGAGGCCCAGCCCAGGTCACCGCCACCGGCGGCGGAGCCGTCTTCGGAAATGTCGCGCGCGACGTCTTCAAACTTTTTCTCGCCACGCTCGATCTGGCGCCGCAAGTCCTCCATGCGCCGGCTCACTGCGGTGGCCTGCGTCCGGTCAGACACCCGCAGCAGGATGTGCCTGGCACGGGTTTGCTGCACCGTGAACGCACCACCCTGCTGGCGGTCTACCACCTTGAGGATGTGGAAGCCGGCGGCGCTGCGCAGTAGCACGCTGACCTGGCCCACGGCCAGCGCACGGGTGCCGTCGACAAACAAATCCGGCAGGCGAGCCAGCGGGCGCAGGCCGATTTCACCGCCAGCCTCGCGGTTGCCGTCGTCGCTGAGCTCGCGCGCCAACTTGGTGAAATCTTCACCCGCCTTGAGGCGGGCCAGCGCTTGCTCGGCGCGGGCCTGGCGCTGGGCCAGCACGTTGGCAGCGGCGCCGTCCGGCACAGCGACCAGAATTTGCGCCACGTTGAGCTGCTCGTCGCCGGCTGACTTGGCGCGCTGCTCGGCCAGTTGCCTGTCGATGTCGGCGTCGGTGATGCGGATGCGGTTGTTGACCTCGCGCTCCCGCACCCGCTCCAGCAGCAACTGGTCACGCAGATTGCTGCGGAAGCGCGCCATGTCCATGCCGTCGGCGCGCAGCCGATCACGCAGTTGCGCCACGGTGAGCTGGTTTTGCGCCGCCACGTTGGCCACCGCGCGGTCCAGCTCGCCGTCGTCCACTTTCTGGCCCACATCGCGGGCAAAGGTGATCTGCACCCGCTCGTCGATCAGTGCGTCCAGCACTTGCTGGCGCAAGGTGGTGCTGTCGGGCAGGGGGTTGTTGGCGCGCTTCGCGTCGGCGCTGATGCGCTCGATGCGCTGCGTCACTTCCATCGATGTGACGGCCTCGGTATTGACCACCGCCACGATGTGATCCCCGCTGCGGTTGCTGGAGCGCCCGGCCTGCGCCTGGGCTGTGCCGGGCAGACTGCCCAGGCACACTGCGGCGACGGTGGCCAACGCGGCCGCCAGAGCGGTGGCGCGTTGCCGCGTCTTGAAGTCGGTGAGGGTCATGGCTCGAAGGTGGGGATCAGGGCGTTGCCAGGCTCACGCAGCAGCCGGTAACCGGGGATATTGTCCTTCAACACCTGCAGCGGGTTGGCACCCAGGCGCGACAGGCCGACCAGCTCGAGTTGCAGCAGCAGCCGGGTGGCGGCCTCTGAGCGGCCGGTGGACAGCCGTTCGGCCACCACTCGGGCAATCCAGCAGCCGGTGTCGTATTCCACGCCCACGTTGGAGTCGGTGGCGCGGCTGTCTTTCAAGCTGTAGTTGAGCCGGCCCACCGCGTACAGCGTGCCGCCGCAGCCACCGGCCGCGCCCACCGGCCGTGCCGTGCCCCGGTAGACCGGCCACTGCCAGCCCAGCTCCACCTGCTCGGACAAGCCCTTGGCCAACCGGTAGCGTGCACTCAAAGTGTGGAATGGCGCCGGCGCGTAGCGCAAGCCCAGGATGGAGCGGGTGATGCGCTGGGTGTCGGGGTTGTATTGCAGCGCGGCGTCCAGCTTCCAGGGGTTGAACATCGAGGTGGCGCCCTCCACCAGCACATCGGACAGGCGCTGCGTCAGTGCGTCGCCACGCAGCACCACTTGCTGGTCGCTCAGGCGCAGGCGCTGGGCAAAGGTGAGGCGCAGGGTCTCAGCGCCAGTCTGGCTGTCCATCAGCCGGGTGGTCAGGCCGGTGGTCAGCTGGTGCGCGTCTGACACCCGATCCACCCCGGTAAAAGCGTTCTCGGTAAAGATTGACAGCGCGTTGAAATCCCGCTCGGCCGAATCAAAGTTGGGCAGCGCGGCCTGGTTGCGGTAGGGCGTGTTGACGTACAGCAGGCGCGGCTCCAGCGTCTGGCGTTGGCTGCGACCAAACCACTGCATGCGGCGCTCCAGCACCACGCCGGCGTCCAGGCTGGCCGTGGGGATGATGCGCTGGGCGTGGCTGGCCGGGTTGCCGCTTGCAGCGTCCACGGCATAGGCCGCTGCGTTGAGCAGCAGCTTGGGCGTGATCCAGCCACCCGGGATGCTGAACGGCCGGCTCAATTGGCCCAGACCATGCCAGCGCCAGCCGGCCGGCAGTGCGGCACTGCCCAGGCTGACCCCGTCCACCGGCCGGGTGAAGCGGTTCACTTCGGTCTCGGCGCCGGCCAGCAGGCCCAGCGGCAGCACGGGCGCCAGGCGCAGGCCCAGTTGCGGGCTGCGCTGGTAGGGCGCGGTGATCAGGTCACTGCCGCTGCCGGTCTGCAGCACCTGCCAGTGCTGCACCCGGGCATAAGCGGTCAGGGTGCCGATAGCGGTCTCGATGCCGCGCTCGGCGCTGAAGTTTTGCCCCAGCAGCCGGGGCACGCTGGACGAGCCCGGCATCGCGCGCGGAAAGTCCTTCCAGTAGGCGTCGTCCGAGACGCGGCGGATCTGGCTGCGGTAGTCCACCTGGCCGGGCATGCGGCCCTCGGTGTCGATGTCCCAGGCGTGGCGTGAGCCACCGGTGATGCGGTCTTGCGGCAAAAACACCAACCGCAAACGGCCCATGTGCGCCGCCTCCAGGTAGCGGAACTCACTGTCCAGCAGCAGGCCGCGGCGCGTCAGCAGCGTGGGGATCAGCGTGGCGTCGCGGTTGGGCGCGATGTTCCAGTAGTACGGCACCGCCAGCGTGAAGCCGTTGCGGTTGTCCAGCGGCACCACGGTGGGCGGCAGCCAGCCGCTCTTGCGCTCGTCGTTGATCGGGAAGCTGAGTTTGGGCAGGCCCAGGATGGGCACGCCCAGAAACTGCAGCACCGCGCCTTCGGCCACGCCCACGTTGGCGGCAAAGTCGAGTTGCAGCCGGTCAGTGCGCAGCAGCCAGTCGGGCTGGGTGCCGTCGTCGCGTGGGCAACTGGTGTACAACGCGCGTTCGGCGCGCAGCCGGTCGGTGTCGAGAAAGTCGACGCGGTCAGCCCGGCCACCGGCGCCCAGCTTGAAAAACTCGAAGCTGGGTTGCAGGAAAAAACCCTCGAAGCGCTGCACCTGCAACTGCAGCTCGGGCCCGCTGTAGCGCGCACCGTCGCGGCTGATGCTGACCTGGCCGCGGCCGATGGCCAGATCCTCCGCGCTGTCGTAGCTGAAGCGGTCGGCCCGCACCACGGTGCCGGCGCGGCGGAACTCAACCTTGCCTTGCGCCACCGCGTCGATGTCGGGCCGCAGCACCACGCTGTCGGCGCTGAGCAGCATCGGGCGTTGGCGCGCTTGCTCGCCGCTGGGTGTGGCGCTCAGGCGGGTGCTGGGCTGCAGTTGCAGGGGTGGGGTGTTGGCCGCGCCGCTGTCTGCATCGGCCGCATTTGCAGCGTCTGCCGAATTGGCCACATTGGCCGAATGGGCCAGGCCGGGCTGGGCCAGGGCTGCCAGCACAGCCCACAGCGCCAACACCAGGCGGGTGGGCCGGGGTGCGTGGTGCTTGCTGGGGGCGTGGGCGCGGGGGGCGGCAGGCACAGTAGGTGGGCGCAGGGGCTGCCGGCGGTTCGTAAAATCCAAAAAGATTATCCATGAGGGCACTGTTGGCAACAGGCCGGCGGCCACACCTGGCACCCTCAGCCACCAGCGCACCCATGACCCCTGCACAGCCCACCGTCGCCTGGCCCGACAGCGCCCGCGAAGCCGCCTTCTGGCGCTGGTTCACCCCCCTGGCCAGCACCTGGCAGTTGGACATCACCACACTGGCACCGGCCTCGGCCGACGCCAGCTTCCGCCGCTACCTGCGGGTGCAGGGCGCAGGTGGCATCAGCCGCATCGTGATGGACGCACCACCGCCGCAAGAAGACGTGCGGCCGTTTGTCGACATTGCCCACCGCATCCAGGCCGCCGGCCTGCACGCGCCGCAGGTGCTGGCGGTGGACGAGGCGCATGGTTTTGTGCTTCTGGAAGACCTGGGGCACGCGCTGCTGCTGCCCCTGCTGCAACAAGCCCAGCCAGCCCAGGCCGACACGCTGATGCGTGAGCTGCTGGCCGCGCTGGTGCAATTCCAGCAGCGGGTGGATGGCACCGGCCTGCCGGCCTACGACGATGCGCTGCTGCGGCGTGAACTGGGTTTGTTCCCTGAGTGGTGCGTGGGCCGTGAGCACGGCATCAGCTGGACCACTGCGCAAATCTCCACCTGGGACAAGGTGTGCAACGCGCTGGTGGCCAGTGCGCTGGCCCAGCCGCAAGTCACCGTGCACCGCGACTGGATGCCGCGCAACCTGATGCTGGCCACACCCGGCCCGGGCATCCTGGATTTTCAAGACGCGGTGGTCGGCCCCATCACCTACGACATCGCGTCCTTGCTGCGTGATGCTTTCCATTCGTGGGACGAGCCGCTGGAGATCGACTGGGCCGCGCGCTGGTGGCAGCAAGCCCGCGCCGCCGGCCTGTTTGGCGAGCATGTGATGGGCACCGACTTTGGCGAGGCCTGGCGTGCCCTGGAGTGGATGGGCTTGCAGCGCCACCTCAAGGTGTTGGGCATTTTTTGCCGCCTCAAACACCGCGACGGCAAGCCGGCCTACAGCGCCGACCTGCCGCGCTTTTTTGCGTATGTGACCAAAGTGGGGCTGCGCTACCGCGAGCTGAAACCGCTGATCGCGCTGATCGAGCCGATGACCGGCGCGCTGACCACCACCGGGTTCTCGATGCGCTGAGGCGCGCGCCTCAAGGCGCTGCCGCAATCACCTGCGCCACGGCGGCAGTCAGCCGCTTGGCGTAGGGCACATGCAAAAACTCATTCGGCCCGTGGGCGTTGCTTTTTGGCCCCAGCACACCACACACCATCATTTGCGCGGCCGGGAAGCCCTGCTGCAGCAAGCTCATCAGCGGGATGGTGCCGCCCTGGCCGATGTAGCCCACCGGCGCACCAAACTGGGCTTCAGACGCCGTGTTGAGCGCCGATTCCAGCCAGGTGCTGAGGGTGGGCGCGTTCCAGCCGTTGGCGCCCAGCGCACCGGCGCGGCCATCGGGGTGGAAGGTGACTTTGGCGTTGTAGGGCGCGTTGTCCTCCAGCAAGGCTTTCAGGGCGATGGACGCTTGATGGCCGTCCACCAGCGGCGGCAGGCGCAGGCTGAGCTTGAACGCGGTGAAGGGCCGCAGCACATTGCCGGCGCTTTGCAGGTCGGGGAAACCGTCCACGCCGGTGACTGACAAGGCCGGCCGCCAGGTGCG
>JANPOW010000387.1:0-6940 GCA_031428185.1 Betaproteobacteria bacterium
GGGTCGGTGGTGCTCACCTCCAGGTGCTCGGGCGCGATGCGGTTGCTGATGGCGCAGGCCTCCTCCATCGAGCGGGTGTGGATCAGCGCGCCACGCCCCTCCAGGCTGGCGCGGATCACGGCCTGGCGGGGCATCTCGTGCAGCAGGCGGTCGATCGCGGCCTTGACCTCCGCGATGTAGCCAGCTTCCGGGCACAGCAGGATGCTTTGCGCCAGCTCGTCATGCTCGGCCTGGCTGAACAAATCCATCGCCACCCAGTCGGCCGGGGTGCTGCCGTCGGCCAGCACCAAAATTTCACTGGGGCCGGCAATCATGTCGATGCCCACCTGGCCAAACACGCGGCGCTTGGCGGCGGCCACGTAGGCATTGCCGGGGCCGGTGATTTTGTCCACCGCCGGGATGGTGGCCGTGCCGTAGGCCAGCGCGGCCACGGCCTGCGCACCGCCCACGGTAAAGGCGCGTGTCACGCCGGCCAGGTAGGCGGCGGCCAGCACCAGCTGGTTTTTTTCACCGCGCGGCGTTGGCACCACCATGATGATCTCGCCCACGCCGGCCACATGGGCGGGGATGGCGCTCATCAGCACGCTGGACGGGTAGCTGGCCTTGCCACCGGGCACGTAAATGCCCACCCGGTCCAGCGGCGTCACCACCTGGCCCAGCAGCGTGCCGTCGTCGTCGCGGTATTGCCAGCTCAGGCCGCAGGCCTGCAGTTGGCGTTGGTGGTAGCTGCGCACCCGGTGGGCTGCCGCCTGCAGTGCGCTGCGCTGGGCTTGGGGGATGGTCTCGAAGGCGTGCTGCAATTCGCCCCGGGTCAATTCAAGTGCGGCCACGCTGGCGGCGCTGAGCGCATCGAAGCGGGCGGTGCAATCCAGCACGGCGGCGTCACCGCGCTGGCGCACATCGGCCAGGATCTCGGCCACCCGTTGCTCAATCGCGCTGTCGGTCTCGGCTGACCAGTGCCGCACGCGCTGGAACTCGGCTTCAAAGTCCGTGTCACTGGTGCTGAGCTGGCGGATGTTGACGTTGGTCATGGCTGGGGTCTGGTGGTCAGTGCGGTGGTTGTCCGGCGTTGAAATCAGGCCGCCGCGCGGCTGAAGGCGTCGATCAGGCGGCGCAGCGGCTCACGTTTGAGCTTGAGTGCGGCCTGGTTGACCACCAGCCTGGCGCTGATGTCCATGATGCGTTCCACCTCCACCAGGTGGTTGGCGCGCAGGGTGCTGCCGGTGGACACCAGGTCAACAATCGCGTCGGCCAGGCCGGTGAGCGGCGCCAGCTCCATCGAGCCGTAGAGCTTGATCAAGTCCACATGCACACCCTTGTCGGCAAAGTGCTGGCGCGCGATGTGGGTGTATTTGCTGGCCACGCGGATGCGTGAGCCTTGCTTGACTGCCGCCCCGTAATCAAAGTCAGCCCGGGTGGCCACGCTGATGCGGCAACGCGCAATCTTCAAATCCACCGGCACGTACAGCCCACCCATGCCCGGTGCCCCCGCGCCAGACCCACCCTGCCACTCGGCCGCATGCTCGATCAGCGTGTCCAGGCCCACCACGCCCAGGTCAGCGCCACCGTGTTCCACATAGGTGGGCACATCGCTGGCGCGCACCAGCACCACCCGCACACCGGGCTGGGTGGTGGCCAGGATCAGCTTGCGGGTCTTCTCGGGGTCTTCAGTCACCTCGATGCCGGCAGCGGCCAGCAGCGGCAGGCAGTCATCAAAGATGCGGCCTTTGGACAGGGCCAGGGTGATGGGGGCGTTCATGCTGACATCCTTTGGCTATCCCCATCGCAGCCAAACGCGGGCTCAGGTTGAACTAAGCAGACGCCGTGGAACCGGCTTTGCCGGGCCGCCGGCGGCGCCCCCTGGGGGTGAGCCCGGACGCACAGGCCTGCCTGCGCAGGCCTGGTCGCCTGGCGAACCGGCCGGCCTCTGGGCGGCCGTGGACAGGCGCCGAAGGCGCTTCGGGGGGGGCTCATTTGGCTCTCTCGATATCGGCGCCGATGGCGCGCAGCTTGGCTTCCATGCGGTCATAACCACGGTCCAGGTGGTAGATGCGGTCCACCACGGTTTCGCCCTGGGCCACCAGGCCGGCAATCACCAGGCTGGCCGAGGCGCGCAAATCTGTGGCCATCACGGTGGCACCGGACAGCAGCGGCACACCGGTGACCACCGCCGTGTGGCCGTCCACCTCGATGCGGGCGCCCAGCCGCACCAGCTCGTTCACATGCATGAAGCGGTTCTCGAAGATGGTTTCGCTGATGCGCGCCGTGCCCTCGGCAATGCAATTCACCGCCATCAACTGCGCCTGCATGTCGGTGGGGAAAGCCGGGTACTCGCTGGTGCGAAAGCCCACCGCACGCGGCCGGCCGTCCGAGCGCACGCGGACCCAGGCCTGGCCGTTCAGCACCCCGTCGCTGATGTTGGCGCCGCTCTCGCGCAGCTTGTCGATCAGCGCATCCATGTGGCGGGCCTCGGCGCCCAGCAAGGTGACATCGCCCCCCGCCGCCGCCACCGCGCACAAGAACGTGCCGGCCTCGATGCGGTCGGCCACGATGCGGTGCGGTGCTGCCGGAGCGTGCAACTGGTCCACACCCTGGATGCGGATGCGGCTGCTGCCGTGGCCCTCGATGCGGGCGCCCATCTTGATCAGCAGCTCGGCCAGGTCGGGGATTTCGGGTTCTTGCGCGGCGTTTTCCAGCACGGTCTCGCCCTGGGCCAGGGTGGCGGCCATCAGCAGGTTCTCGGTGCCGGTGACGGTGACCATGTCGGTGGTGATGCGCGCACCCTTCAGCCGCTTGGCTTTGGCCAGGATGTCGCCGTGCTCCACGGTGATCTCGGCGCCCATGGCCTGCAGGCCCTTGATGTGCTGGTCCACCGGGCGTGAGCCGATGGCGCAGCCACCCGGCAAAGACACCTTGGCCTGCCCAAACCGCGCCAGCAGCGGGCCCAGCGCCAGGATGGACGCGCGCATGGTCTTGACCAGCTCGTAAGGCGCCTCAGGCGTGCTGATGTGGCGCGCGTCCAGCGTCACCATGTCAGGCTGGCTGGTGTACCGCTCGGCCACCACGCCCATGCTGCGCAGCAGCTTGAGCATGGTGGCCACGTCTTGCAACTGCGGCACGTTGTGCAGCACCAGCGTGTCGGCCACCAGCAGTGCGGCGCACAGCTCGGGCAGCGCGGCATTCTTGGCGCCGGCGATGGACACGCTGCCTTGCAGGCGGCGGCCACCGCGGATGATCAGTTTGTCCATGGGTCGGCTCTTGAAATCAGGGCCGCTGGCGGGACAAGGGGCGGTGCGCGCAGCGGGCGGCGCCTGCTGCCCCTTTTGCTACCCCTTGCCGCACGCGGCCGCAGGGGTGTCAGTGGTGGGGGTGGGGTGTGGCGGCGGCTGATGGGCTGGCCAATGCTGCCCATTCAGCAGGCGTCAGCGTCTTCATCGACAGCGCGTGGACCTGCGCCCGCATGCGGTCACCCAGCGCCTGGTAGACCCGCTGGTGCCTGGCCACACGGCTCTTGCCCTCAAATTCAGGCGAGACGATGGTGGCAAAAAAATGCTGGCCGTCACCATCCACTTCAAGATGGTCACAAGCCAGCCCGGCGGCAATAAAGCCGCGCACATCGTCGGCGCTGGGGTTTGACATGGGCTGGATTATCTCAGGCAGGTTGGCGGGCACCGCAGCTGGGCTCAGTTGGCCGGCACCGAGTGCGCATGCCGTCAATGGCCGCCTTGCTGCAAACCCGCCGCAGCCACATGGGTGCCGCTGATCGACGGCCAGCGCTGCGCGATGTTGAGCCCGCTGCACGCAGTGTCGGCGTCATTGACACACGCTTGCTGCCCGCTCGTTTGAGCTTGGTCGCCATCAAGCCGCAGGTTTGGTGGGCTGGCCACGCAACCTTGTGACCATAAAGCCCGCTGCCTGCGTGAGGTGCAAACGCACCAGCGTCTCGGCGCGTTCGCCGTCGCCCTTGACAATGGCGTCAAGAATCGCTTCGTGCTGGTCCCAGATGTCACGTGGTTTCTCGTCGCGTATCAACACCTCGCCCATCACGCGCTGGGTGTAGGTCAGGTGGGTATCCAGCGCCGGCGCGATCAGTGGGTTGCTCGACAAGCCGTAGATGAATTCATGGAATTTCATGTCGGCGGCGATCAATCTGGCCACCGAGCCGGCCGCCACCGCCCTGCGACCGGCCTCGATCAGTGCCGGGCCGGCCTTGGCTGCACGCTCGGCACCCAGCTCCGCAGCACGGCGCGCCGCCAGGCCTTCGATCACCGCACGGATGTCATACATGTGCTGCACATGCGCCGGGTCCAGCGGCGCAACCAGCAAGCCGCGGCCCGGGGCGTCCTGCAGCATGCCCTGGTTGCGCAGCAGCGCCAGCGCTTGCTGCACCGGCTGGCGCGACACGCCCAGGGCCTGGGCAATCTGCTCCTGGATAACCCGGTCGCCTGGCGCCAGCGACCCTGAAGAAATATCTTCGAGGATGGCGTCGCGCACCTGTTCGACGAGGTTGGGTTGGTTGGCAAGGGGTTTCATGAATGCGGAATACAGTGTTCCGCCAGTCTATCCCTGGGCTGAACGGTGGCTAGTCGGTGGCCTGCCAATCGCGCAGGGAGCGGTGCAAGATCTTGCCGGTGACGGTGCGCGGCATGTCCGCGTCGGCCACAAAGCGCACCGACTGCGGCCGCTTGTAGCCGGCGATGCGCCCCCGGCACCAATCCAGCAGTTCGGCCTCGGTGGCCTCGGCGGCGCGGTGCAACACCACAACAGCATGCACCGCCTCGCCCCACTTGGGGTGCGGCAAGCCAACCACGGCCACGTCCTTGATTTTGGGATGGGTGGCCAGCACCACCTCCACCTCGGACGGATAGACGTTCTCGCCGCCGGTGATGATCATGTTGCTCTTGCGGTCCACCAGGTGGATGTAACCCTGGGCGTCGCGCCGGGCCATGTCGCCGACAGAGCACCAGGCGCCACAAAAAGCCTCGGCGGTCTTTGCAGGGTTCTTCCAGTAGCCATCAAATACGTACGGTGTGCGTGAGTACAGCTCACCAACGTCGCCGTCCGGCACTTCGTTGCCTTGCGGGTCAAGCAGGCGGATCGGCCCCGAGCCGGCCCACTCGCGCCCCACCGAACCCAGCTTGTCGATCTGCTCTTGCGGGTGCAGCAAGGTGACCCAGCCGGTCTCGGTGGAGCCGTACAGCTCGTAGAGCCGGCCATTGCGGAAGTGCTCAAGGATGGCCAGCTTGGTCTCCTTGCGCGCCGGGGCAGACGAGATCATCAGCTTCTCGACGCGGCTGACGTCGTACTGCTGCTTCACCGCTGCGGGCAGGCCCAGCATCATGATGTAGTGCGTGGGCACCAGCGACGTGAAAGTGACCTTCTGCCCGGACAGCGTGGCCAGCAGCGCCTGCGGGTCGAAGCTGCGGCGGTCGTCGATGACGCAGGTGGCACCCAGGTGCACGAAGGTGTGGCTGAAGTACAGCGAGTTGGCATGGCACATCGGCATCACCAGCAGCGCCGTGTCGTCGCGCGTGAACTGCAGCTCCAGCGCGGTGGCCAGGGCGATCAGCGTGCTGCCCTCGTGGCTGCGCATGGCACCCTTGGGCTTGCCGGTGGTGCCAGACGTGTACATCAGGGCACTCATGTCGCCAGGCCGCACGTCCACCGGCGGCTGGCCTGTGCCTGCGGCGTCGATCAGTTGCTCGTAGGCGCGCCAGCCGGCCGGCAAGGCATGGCCGAAGGCGATGTAGGCATCGGGTGGTATTGGCAATTGCGTGCGCACCGCCGCCACCTGATCGGCCAGCTCGTCCTGCGCAATGACCGCCCGCGCTTCGCTGTGCTGGACGATGTAGGCGATTTCTGCCGGGGTCAGGCGGAAATTGATCGGCACCGCCACCAGCCCGGCGGCGGCCAGGGCGGCATAGATCTCCATCCACTCTGCGCAGTTGTAAGCCAGCAGTGCCACGCGGTCGCCCTTGGCCAGACCGATGCCCAGCAGGCCGTTGGCCAGTCGCGTGGCGCGCACATGCCATTGGGCATAGCTGAGGCTGCGACGCGAATCGCGGACGGCGAGTTTGTCGGGCGTGAGCCGCGCGTGCGCCGCCACGGCGTCGGCCATGGTGAGCAGGTGGTTCATGCAGGGTCTCCTTGAAGCGTGTGTGGGGGGCGATGCAGGACGACTGCCCGCAGGGCATCGACGGCCCGATCTTAGAACTCTGAATTCGGAGTTCATCTAGGGATTGCCCTGACAATAGAACTCTGAATTCAGAATATTATTCTTTTAGCCGACCCACAATCAACACCCACCGACAATTTTCAGGAGCCGACGATGACCTTTACCCGCAGACAAGTCCTGGCCACAGGCGCATGGGCAGGCACGGCCGCGCTGCCCGGCCTGTCGTTCGCGCAAGCCAAACCGCCAGAGTTCAAGCTCAAGCTGGGCAACGACTTGCCGGTGACGCACTCGGTGAACGTGCGCCTGAAAGAGGCGATCGCCGCAATCTCGGCCGAGAGCGGTGGCCGCGTGGCGATCGATCTGTTTCCCAACAACCAGCTGGGCGGCGACGCCGACATGATGTCGCAACTGCGTTCTGGCGCGCTCGAGCTCGCCACCTTCCCGGGCACGGTGATGTCAACGCTGATCCCGGTCACGTCCATCACCGGTGTGGGCTTCGCTTTCTCCGGCTACGACAAGGTCTGGGCGGCGATGGACGGTGCGGTGGGCAACCACATCCGCAGCGCCATCGAGAAGATCAATCTGGTGCCCTTCGCCACCGTCTGGGACAACGGCTTCCGCCAGATCACCACCAGCACCAAGCCCATCCGCACACCCGACGACTTGAAAAACTTCAAGATCCGCGTGCCGGTGGTGCCGCTGTGGGTGCAGATGTTCAAAACCCTGGGCGCCGCGCCGGTGAGCCTGCCGCTGGCCGAGGCCTAC
>JANPOW010000388.1:0-11154 GCA_031428185.1 Betaproteobacteria bacterium
GGCAACACGCGGGACTGGTCGTACATCAGTGCGGTCACTCTCAATCCGGAGCGCGACTCGGTCGTCAGCATGGCTGCCAACGCTCAACATACTCAGCAGAAGGCTGCTTGAATCAGGTGACAACTACCTTGACGCGCGCCGGGCCACCACCATCGAATGGCACACCAGCGCTGGCCAGGCCCGCCAATGGACATCGACCCAACTGCTCGGCCCCGTCATCATCGATGAGCCTGGCCGTGGCCAGGCCTGCACGATCACCTGGACTTACCCCGAACCGATCCGAGACCGCCTGGTCAAGCCCGCGCAGTACACCCGGGTGCTGCTGGAGATCAGCTCGCAGATGCGCAGCTAAGCGGCCTCGGTGCTGTATGAACTGGGCGCCAGGTACCTCACATCGCCCGGCCGGCTCACCATGGGTGAGGACGTGATCTGGTGGGCTTCGGTCCTGACTGGCAGAAGCGACATCACCAGCGTCGACTACCGCATCCTGCACCGCGACACCATCAAGAAAGCCCTGGCTGAGCTGGACACGCTGTGTGAAGACTTTCGCCTGGAAATCGTCGAGCACAAACGCGGGCGCAAGGTGGAAGAACTGCAATTCCGCGTGCTGCCAAAGCCGCAGGCAAGCCTGGCCGGGCTGCGAGACTCGGCCAAGAATGTCTTTGACCTTCAACTGGTCGAGCGGATCATCACCATCGGCTTCAAGCGCGGTGATGCGCAAGACCTGTATGCGGTGACCGACGAGGGCGCGCTGCGCGCTACCGTGGAACACGTTGAACAGCGCATGAAAAACACGGCGCTGCCACCACTGAGCTCGCCCGCCGCCTACTTGCGCGACGCGCTGAAAAAGCAATATGCCGGTGAAGGGGAAGGCGGCAAGCCGCCTGCGGACCCGGCCGTGCCACGGCCAAGCATGGATGAGCGCCTCCAGCGCCTTCGGGAGGAGTGACAGCACCACCAGTCAAGCCAGGCAAAGTCGCTGTTTGAGCAGATGCCGGACGCGGAGAAGGCGGGGCACATTGCCCGCTTTGAGGAAGACCGCCTGGGCGAGCTGGCCTCGCCCATCGCGAAAGCTTGGCGCCGGGATGGCGTGAAGAGCCGCATGGCGGCCAGCTCGTTTTTCCGATGGTTGGTGGCTGCCATGTGGCCGGGCGAGGTCACTGACAAGCAACTGCTTGAGTTTGCGATGAACCGTGAGCCTTGATGCGGTAACCCGGCAGCTACGGTGATCCCGCGGTGCATCCTGATCATCAGGTCGCGACCCCAACCCTACAAGTCATGCCCAGCGCTTTGAGCCTGGCGTCCTAGAACTTACCCCGTCTACTTGCATCCATGAGCACTTCAAAACCACCCTCCGGCCCAAACGCTGCGACAGACAAGGACGTGCAAGCGCTGCTGGTGCGCCTGCATTGCCCGACGCCGTTGCACGTGCTGCGCACGCTCTTTTTGGGGCACATTGCCAGCCCGAGGCTGGATGTCTCGGCGATGGCGCCTGTGGCCCAGGCCTGGGGCGGCGAGCTGCCCGAATTCGCCTCATCGGCTGAGGTCGAGGAGGTGGTCAGTGTGCTGGTGCACGGCCTCTGGAACCGGCTGTCTGAACATCAGCATGCGCGCAACCCGTTTCGTCTGCCGCGGTTTGAAGTGCCTTCCACCCGACAGGCCTTGCACGACCTGGCGCGCATGCGTGCGCAAGAGTTGAAGGGTTTTGTCGACGGACTGTTTGGGCCCCAGGACGAGCTGCTGTTCCCCCAGAAAGCGCATGAAGCCGTGGTGGTGCTGGCGCAGTTGCACGCGGTGTTTGATGGCGCCGCCGCGCTTTTGGCTGACGCAACCAAGCCCGCGCCGGCGGATGAGCTCAAAGCCCTGCTGCGCAACCTGCAGCAGATGACCATCGTTGCCGATGAGCAGATCAACAAGGCAGTGCAATCGTGCAAGCGCGCGCGCGGCCAGCGTCTGGAAACCATGGCCACGGTGATGTCGAGAAAGATTGCGGCCGCAGGCGTGGATGACATCGACGGATATGGCACGAATGACAGCGACGACAACGCCGAATCCGATTTCATCGATTCGCCGCTGAGCCAGCGCGTGACGCGCAATGGCGTGGAGGTTCGGGTCGAGATCTACGGGGACGCGCAGGGCGGCTGGATTCTGGAGATCGTCGACGCCGACGACACGTCCCACCTGTGGGATGCGCATTTCGAGACGGACCAACAGGCCCTGGCCGAAGCGCTTCGTGCGCTGGACGAGGAGCCGCTTCAGTTTTTGGGCCACACCCCGGATCGCCCCTTGAATTGACGCTGCAGCGCGCAGTGCATTTGCCCATCTGAGGCCAACTGGCACCGAGCAAGCCACGTCCGGCACGATGGCCCAAGGCATGACCGAGGACCGTGCCAAATTCTTCGGAGGCTTTTTCAAGGACTTCTCCGGCGTCGGCATGCTGTGGCATCCGGTGAGCGATGAGTTGCTGCAGTGGGCGCGGGCCGTGTCCATGCAAGCGGGGCAGTTTTAGCCGGCGTGTCCGTCGATCAGGCCCTCACGCACGGCAAAACGCACCAGACCGGCAACATCGTTGGTGCCCAGTTTCCGCATCAACCGGCTGCGGTAGGTGTCAACGGTTTTTGACGACAAATTGAGCATGGGGCCGATGGCCGCGCTGCTGTGGCCGTTGACGACCAGCAGCATCACCTCGCGCTCGCGTATCGAGAGCTGCGCCATGCGGTCTTCTGGCGCCACGCCACCCAGCAGGTCACCGGTGAGTGCGGCCAGCGCCGGGTCCAAAAACCGGCCACCACGCTGCGCACTGGCAACGGCGTCCAGCAGCACGCGGCCATGAGATCCCTTCAGCACATAGGCGGTGGCGCCCAGGCGCCAGGCTTCGGCCAGATGGTGAGGTTGGCTGGACATGGTCAGCACCACCACCCGGGTGGCCTGCCGGCGCTGCTGCAGCCGGGACAGCAAGTCCAGCCCGGAGCGGCCCTCCAGGCCCAGGTCGAGCACCACGATGTCGGGCACCAGGCGCAGGATGTCGTCCATCGCCGCCGGCACGTCTGCGGCCTCGCCCACCACCTCCATGCCATTGGCCTCCAGCACCGCGCGCAGGCCGGTGCGCACGATGGTGTGGTCATCGACCAAATAGATTCGGGTCATGGGCTGTCCTGTGGTTGGGCGGGCGGCGGACCCAGCCATTCAAAGCGTGCACAACTGCCAACACCCGGCAGCGACCGCACCGACAGCACGGCTCCAACGGCCAACGCACGCTCGCGCATGCCCACCAGCCCCAAGTGGCCGGGTGGTGGCAGCGCGTTGCGGGCGTCAAAGCCGCTGCCGTCGTCCTTGATTTCGACCAGCAGTGCGCCGGCAACACCACTCAGGTGCACGCTGATGTGGTGCGGCTTGGCATGCTGCAGCGCATTGCTGATGGCCTCTCTGGCCACCATGAAGGCAGCGTATTCAACCTCGACCGGGTAGCGCTGCCAGGTGGTCTCGTCGTCGCTGGTCAGCGTGATGCGCACGCCGGTGGGCTGGCGCCACAGATTGCGGATTTCATTGTCCAGCGTGGCATGCAGGCCGTGGGCGTCCAGCAGGGGTGGGTGCAGTTCAACCAGCGCTTCACGCACGTCACGCACCGCTTGATCCAACAGTGCGCCGATCGGACTGGCGGCCCATTCGGCTGCTGGCACGCCGTTGGCGGCATGGGTGTCGAGGGCATCAAACGCCAGGCGCAAAGCGGTCAAGGTCTGGCCCAGGCGATCATGCAGGGTTTGGGCCAGCCGTTGCGTGACCTGGCCTTCATGGTCCAGCAGTTGCCGCGCCAGTGCGCTGATATCGCTGGCCTGCCTGGCCCGGGTAGCCTCGGCCGCACGCTGCTCGGTCACGTCATGCACCAGGGCCAGTGTGCGTACCAGCTGGCCGTGGGCGTCGCGCTCGGGGGAGACCACCCACTCGCACAGAAACAGCGCGCCGTCGGGCCGCTGGTGCTCGTGGGTGACGGTGTAGGGCGTGGTCCGTTCCTGCATGCGCTGCCGGCTCTCGGCCACCTGCTGCGGGCTCAGGTGCATGCCCATCGTCTGCCAGGGCATCAGCCCCACCATCTCGGCCGCCTTGATGTCGAAGATCGCCTCACAGCGGCGATTGCAGTAGCGCACACACATATCGCCGTCAAGCACCAGCATGCCGATGGGCAGCAAGTCCAGCAGTTGCTGCAATTGCGATGCATCGGCGGCCACCAGGGCCAGCACGTCCACCACAGCCAGGGCTTGCGGAGGCCAGCTGTTGGCCGGCAACCGGCCACCCGGCGGCGGCACCGGCAAGGCCATGCGCTTGACCTGCGCCGACGCGGCGTCCAGGTAGTGCGTCAGCCCGGTGGTATGCCCTTGGTCGGTCCAGAAGCGTTTGGTCACCGCTGCCAGCAGGCGCGCATAGGGCTGCACCGCCCGCCTGACCAACAGGTAGACCAGCGCCGCAAACACCACGGCCAGCCCGGTGCCTGTCAGCACCACCGCTCGCTGCAGGTTTTTGGCCGGGGCTTGTGCGGCGTCCAGGTCTTGCGCCACCACCACCTGCCATCCCAGCCCGCCCAAATCGATGTTAGGCCGCAAGCTGCTGTAGCTGACGAGCACCTGCTTGCCGCCAGGGCCATGGCGCAGATGGCCCATCAAATCACCCTCGGGGCGGGTGTGGTAGGCCTGCAGCGCCAGCGCATCCAGCTCGGGGTGGTCGTTGATGAGGGGCTGGCCGTCGCGGCCAAACAAGGCGACCGACAGCACTGTGGTGTTGTCGGGCCGGGCCACGATCTCGTCGCGCAGCCCGCGGAACCAGTTCAGGTCCAGCTCGGCCAGCACAAAGCCGCGCAGGCGGTCGGCGGTGTCGTAGAACGGAACCCCCAGGCGCACACTGCTGGCACCCGGCGGCAACTTGCCGGTGTTGCTTGTGTTGCCGGGGTTGCCGGGGTTGCCGTTGCTGCTGCTGCTGCTGCGCTGGTGGCTGAACCACGGCGCCGTGGGCAGCGGCAGCGGCAGCAGGCCAGGCAGCACCGCACCCGGTGGCTGCGCCGGATGGGTGGAGCCCAACACCCGCGCTGCCGGGTCCAACACCACCATGCTGCGGTAGATGGGCGCCATCGTGGACAGCCACTGCAGCTCGGCACGCATGGCGCCGGCGTTGCCCAGGTCAGCCAGGGCGGTGCTGTGCGACAGCATCTTCAGCTCGGTCAGGCGTCGCTCCAGCGCGCGTGAGTACATGTCCGCCAAGTTGCTTGCCACGTCGTCGGCCTGGGCCTGGGCGGCCAGCTCGGCATGCGCAACCACCAGCCGCTCGGTCAGTGTGAGCATGGTGAGCACCAGCACCGCTGCAAGGCCGCTGCACACCAGGGCCAGTTGCCATTGCAGCGCAAGTGCTGGCCGCGTCAAAAAGCGCTGCCGCAACGTGGGAACGATGTTCATGCCGGACTGTAGCTGCCGTGCTGTATGACTGTTGGGCAGGTCAGCCGGGGCTGCACTTGCCTGGCCATCCGGCGCCACTGGCGTCATGGCCCTACGTCGATGTCGACCGAGAAACTGACCTGGCCTGCCGCACTGGGCAACAGCGAACCGGTCAGGGTCCACTCGATGGCGCCGCTGCTGCCCACCGGCGGGCTGCTGGTCACGCTGCAGGCCGTCAGCCCGGCGGCCAACGGCCCCAGGCAGGCCGCGCTGACAAATTTGGTGAACGCCGGTGTGCTGTCGTTGATGCGCAGCGCGCTGATGCTGCCGCTGCCCAGATTGCTGTACTGGAGGGTGTAGACAATGCGGCCACCGGGCAGCGGGGTCGGGTTGTCCTGGCTCTTGACCAGTGCCAGGCTGGCACCCCCCCCGCTGCCGCCCGACACGGTGGTCAGGTCGTCATTGACCAGCGACACCGTCAAGGCCGGGCTGGCATTGCTGTAGCTGAACATGGCCTGCAGCGTGGCCAGGTTTTGCAGCCCCACCGCGCTGCCTGCCGGCACCACCACCTTGACGATCACACACACCGGCACCCCGCTGCTGGTGTTGATGGCCGCGTTGATGACCGTCTCGTTGGCATCCAGCACACCGTTGCAATTGCTGTCGCGCCACACGGTTTGCGGCCAACCGGCACTGCTGGTGCTGCTGAACAGCACGCTGCCGCCGGTGCCGGGGGTGAAGGTGTGGGCGTAAAACACCACGTCGCCCGCAGCAGCGCTGCGTTGCTGGCCCGCCACCAGGGTTTCAATCGCAACATCGGCAAAGTTCAGATTGGGGGTGTTGCTGCCGGCGCTGAAGCTGAAGCTTGCGCTGTCAGTGCTGCGGTCATAACCCGCAGCGGGCGCGCCGCCCACCGAGCGGTAGCCAGGCGGGTTGTCCTCCACCACCCGCAGCGTTGTGCCGGTCAGCGCCGCCGGCACCCACAGCCGGTAGTTGCCGGCGGCGTCGGTGGTGGTGCTGTCGTAGGTCACGCTGCCGGCGCTGTTGCTCACGCGCAGGGCCACACCGGCCAGGCCGGCCTCACTGCCGTCCTGCACCGCATTGTTGGGCGTGCCACCACCCGCGCCGTTGTCACGGAAGACCCGGCCGCTGACCAGGTTGCCGTTGAACAGACCGAAGTTGAGGTTGGACACGTCCACACCGGCCAAAGCCACATTGCGCCGTGTCAGGTCAGCGTGTTCGGTGCCGGTCCAGCTGGCCGACACGGTGGCTGTCACGTCAGCCAGGCTGCTGTTGTCGTCGATGACGATGGTGTAGTCACCGGCCGCCACGTTGCTGAACAGGTAGGCGCCGCTGCTGGCGTCCACCAGCACGGCCTGGCTGGCCGGCCCGCTGGGGCTGCCGGTTGGCACCAGCTTGGCATACAGCAACAGGCCGGTGCCAGCCTCGCCGCTGTCGCGCTGCAGGTTGTGGTTGGCATCGTTGTACACCGTGCCCGCCAGTTGCGCCCCGCCGGCGGCCACCACGGTCAGCACGGCGGTATTGCTGGTTGCGGTGGCCGCACCGGTCTCGAAGGTGGACACACCACCCGAGGTGTTGCTGTACGCACCCAGCGCGCCGCTGCTCACCGCCACGCTGATGGTGCAACTCTGGTTGGCTGCCAGGCTGCCACCGGTCAGGCTGATGCTGGTGGCTGCAGCAGCCGCGCTGAGGCTGCCGCCACAGCCGTTCACCGCACCCGGTGTGCTGGTCACGGCCAGGCCGGACGGGAAGGTATCCGTGAAGGACAGTGCGCTCAGCGGCACCGGGTTGGGGTTGCTCAGCAGCAAGCTCAGCGTGCTGGCCTCAGCCACCTGCACCTGGCTGGGGCTGAAGGATTTGCTGATGGTTGGCCGCACCAGCACCTGCAGGTTGGCGGCCACCGCACTGCCGCTGGGCGTGTTGGCGGTGCTCACCGTGAAGGCCGGGTTGGTCAGCAACACCGGTGTGCTGGCATTGCTGGTGACGTTGACATCGATCATGCAGCTCACGCCGGCCGGTAGCGTGGCGTTGCTCAAGCTCAGCGACGCCGACCCGTTGACCCCGCTGACCGTGCCGCTGCAACCGGCCAGCACGCTGGCGCTGTTGAACGCGGCACTGCCCGTGTTGGACAGCGTGGCGGGGTAGTTGTCCACAAACGCCGCGCCGGTGATGGCGGTCGCATTCGGGTTGCCGATGCTGACCCGCAGCACGCTGATGTCGCCCGTCAGGATGGCCGCCGGCGTGAACGACTTGGTGACACTGGGTGCCTGCAGCGCTGCGCTGACCGTGAGTGTGGCGCTGGCCGATGCACTGCTGCCGGCCTGGCTGCTGCTGACCGGGCCACTGTTGTTGGTGTAGCTGCCCACCGTGCTGCTGCTGACGTTGGCGCTGATGTCGCAGCTGCCACCGGCCGGCACCGTGCCGCCGCTCAAGACCAGCGCCGCGCCGTTGGCCGCCGCCGTGACGCTGCCGCTGCAGCCAGCGCCGCTGAGTGCACCTGCCGGTGTCGCGGTATTGAGCAAGCCACTGGGGTAAGCGTCATTGAAGGCCACCGCCGTCAGCGCCACGCCGTTGGGGTTGCTCAAGGTGATCTTCAACACCGATGGGGCATTGGCCTGCACCGCGCTGGGGCTGAAGGTTTTTTGCACGCTCAGGGGCGCCAGCACCGTCAAGCTGCCGTTGGCGGCAGTGGCGTTGGGCGCCTCGGCGGTGGCCACCGGGCCGCTGCTGTTGACGTAATAGCCCGCTGCGGTGGCGCTCACGTTGACGCTGATGTCGCATGTGCCGTTGGCGGGCAGGTTGCCGGCAGCCAGTGACAGCGATGTGCCGTTAGCCGCCGCAGTGACCACCCCGCTGCAGCCGGCGCTGCCGCTGATGGCGGCCATCGGCGTGGTGGTGTTGAGCATCGCAGCCGGATAGTTGTCGGTGAAGGCCACGCTGGTGAGCGCAAAGCCGTTGACGTTGACCAGCGTGATCTTGAGCACCGTGGCGCCGTTGATGGCGATGCTGTTGGGCGTGAACACCTTGGACACCTGCGGTGCGGGTGGCGGCTCGATGGCGCTGACGGTCAGGCTTGCACCGGCTGACAAGCCCGCGCCAGCGTTGGCCGTGCTGATGGCGCCGCTGTTGTTGGCATAAGTGCCGGCCGAGGCGCTGCTGACGTTGGCGCTGATGGTGCAACTGCCACCGGCCGGCACGCTGCCGCCAGTCAGGCTCAGCGCAGCGCCGTTGGCGGCAGCCGTCACGCTGCCGCTGCAACCCGCGCCGCTGATGCTGGCGTTGGGTGTGCCGGTATTGACCAGCCCGCCGGGGTAGTTGTCGGTCAAGGCCACACCGGTGGCCGCCACGCTGTTGGGGTTGCTGATGGTGATGCGCAGCAGCGACGCCGCGTTGGTGGACACCGTGCTCGGCGTGAAGGATTTGGCCACCGTCACATGGGCCAGCACCACCAGCGTGCCGCTGGCAGCGCTGCTGCTGCCCACATTGCTGGTGCTCACCACGCCGCTGCTGTTGCTGTAGCTGCCGGTGCTGGCACTGGTGACATTGGCGGTGACATCACAACTGGCATTGGCCGGCACGCTGCCGCCGCTCAAGGCCAGCGCCGTGCCGTTGGCCGCCGCCGTGACCGTGCCGCTGCAGCCCGTGCCGCTGATGGCCCCAGCCGGCGCGCCGGTATTGACCATCGCGCCGGGGTAGTTGTCGGTGAAGGCCGCGCCGGTGACGGCAAAAGCGTTGTTGTTGGTCAGCGTGATCTTGAGCTGCGTGCTGTCGTTGCTGCCGATGGAGGCGGGTGCAAACACCTTGTTCACCAGCAGCGGCGTGACCGGGGCGCTGACGGTCAACGTGGCTGCTGCCGACGCACCCGCACCCGCATTGCCGGTGCTCACCGCGCCCGTGTTGTTGGCATAACTGCCCGCGCCGGCGCTGCTCACGTTGGCGCTGATGTCGCAGCTGCCACCGGCCGGCAGCGTGCCGCCACTCAAGACCAGCGCCGTGCCGTTGGCGTTGGCCGTCACCGTGCCGCTGCAGCCCGCACCGCTGATGGCCCCGGCCGGTGTGCCGGTATTGAGCAGGCCGCCGGGGTAGTTGTCGGTGAAGGCCGCACCCGTCACGGCCACGCTGTTGGGGTTGCTCAGCGTGATCTTCAACACCGACGCGGTGTTGGTGCTCACCGTGGCCGGGCTGAACGACTTGGCCACCGTCACATGGCTCAACACCACCAGCGTGCCGGTCACTGCCGTGCTGCTGCCGGCATTGCTGGTGCTGACCGTACCCGAGCTGTTGATGTAGGTGTTGGCCGCCGCGCTGGTGACGCTGGCGCTGATGTCGCAACTGCTGTTGGCCGGCACCGTGCCACCGCTCAAGGCCAGGCTGCTGCCGTTGGCGGCGGCCGTGGCCGTGCCGCTGCAGCCGGCACCGCTGATGGCCGCACCTGGCACAGCGCTGTTGAACAGCGAAAACGGGTAGCTGTCGGTGAAGGCCGCCCCAGTGACTGCCGTGCCGTTGGGGTTTTGCAGGGTGATCTTGAGCAGCGTGCTGTCGTTGGTGCCGATGGAGGCCGGCGTGAAGGTCTTGATGACCGTCAGTGGCGCCGGCCCGGCCACCACGCTCAAGCTGCCGATGGACGCCGCGCCGCTGCCGGCGTTGCTGGTGCTCACCGGCCCGCTGCTGTTGTTGTAGGTGGCCGCGCTGGCGCTGCTGACATTGACCGTGACATCACAACTGCCACCGGCCGGCACGCTGCCGCTGGCCAGGCTCAGTGATGAGCCGCTGGCCGCCGCCGTGACCGTGCCCGTGCAGCCCGCACCGCTGATGCTGCCGGCCGGTGCACCGGTGTTGAGCAAGCCGGCCGGGTAGGTGTCGGTGAAGGCCACGCCGGCCAGCGCGGTGCTGCTGTTGGGGTTGCTGATGGTGATCTTGAGCACCGAGGTGCTGCCCACCGACACCGCCGATGGTGCAAAGCCCTTGACCACCGTGGGCGGTGACAGCACCACCAGCGTGGCGCTGCTGGCGGCGGCGCTGCCGGCGTTGCTGCTGGCCACCGTGCCGCTGCTGTTGGCGTAGCTGCCGGGGCTGTTGCTGGTGACGTTGGCGGTGATGTCACAAAAACTGCTGGCCGGGATGTTGCCGGCTGACAGCGCCAGTGCCGTGCCATTGACCGCTGCCGTGACCGACCCGGTGCAGCCCGCACCGGAGATGGTGCCGGCCGGCGTGGCTGTGTTGACCAGGCCGGCGGGATAGCTGTCGGTGAAGGCAGCGCCGGTGATGGCCACCCCGTTGGGGTTGCTCAGCCGGATGCGCAACACCGATGCCGCGCCGGGCGCCACCGGGCTGCTGACAAAGGATTTGGCCACCGTCAGCGGGGCGCCCACCGAGACCGTCAAGGTGGCGCTGGACGCATTGCCCGTGCCCACGTTGCTGGTGCTGATGGCGCCACTGCTGTTGAGGTAGTTGCCGGCGCTGGCGCTGCTGACGTTGACGGTGATGTCACAACTGCCCGCAGCCGGTATCACCCCGGCGCTCAAGCTAAGCGCCGTGCCGTTGGCTGCAGCAATGACCGTGCCGCTGCAGCCCGTGCCGCTGATCGTGCCAGCCGGTGTGGCGGTATTGACCAGGCCGCCGGGGTAGTTGTCGGTAAAGGCCGCACCGCTGATGGCGGTCGATGCGTTGCCATTGGCCAGCGTGATCTTGAGCACCGCCGTGGCACCCACCG